>NZ_LTCZ01000116.1:0-4812 GCF_001583455.1 Rhodococcus sp. LB1
GCACCTTCGTCAAGGTGGACCGGTTCTATCCGTCGTCGCAGATCTGCTCCCAATGTGGGGTCCGGGGCGGCCCGAAACCGCTTTCGATCCGGGAGTGGGCATGCAAGGCGTGCGAAGCGGTTCACGACCGCGACGTCAACGCCGCGAAGAACATCCACGCCGCAGGACGTGCGGAGTGGCTAAACGCCTGCGGAGGGGCAGTCAGCCTTCTCTCCTAGAGGGAAGCGAGCCCCAACGAAACAGGAACCCACCCAAGCGGCGCGCAGCGGCGCAGAAGGAATCCCGGTCGTTCACGGCCGGGAGGACGTCAAAACGCTTGACTGGATGGTCGCGTCGGTACGCAGTGTCGCAACGACAGCCAAACCCTGCTCCGTGCGGGCAAGCTCGAAAGCGTTCTGAAGTGTAATCACCGGTTGGCCTCCGATTCCGTACCGTCGGCGGCTTGACTCTGGCCCCGGTGTGCGGGTCGAGTGTCGAGTCGCTCTTCTGCCCAGTATGAGCCATCCGCTGCGACCAAAGACGCCGAAATTTGGAGAGGCCCCGAGCGCGGACCCGACAATCTCGCTGTCCACCACCCGTTGGCGAACAACGAAACGAAAGAGCCACCGGCGCTGAGAATCCAAGACCAGCAGCTTCGCGAAGGTTCTGCTCGAAGACGACGAAGGCCAGCCCAGCCCCTCGGTAACCGATGCCACAAGGACCCGTACCAGTCGTCAATTCCTTATCCGATGACAGGGAATGTCATAGGGAATCCATGGACACGGGCGGACACCGCACACAGGCGGCTCCTGCAGCCATTTCCGACCTGATCGCCGGTCGGCTTGCCGCGACGCGCCTGGGTCTATCCGACCTGCATTCAGTCGAAGTAGGCGGTAGGACTGTCGAACTTCCGTACGCCGTCGCAGGGCCACGGCGTCATCGGGTCATGGTCGGCAAGGCATAAGACGCCCCACCGTCCGCCCTCGGGTTGGTGATCGGCCATGAGCGTCCTCTGCACCTTTACGTACGCTGCAACCTCGGGCAGGTGACGCCTCGTGCTCTCGTAGTTGGTCAGCCGCGACTCAATCGAGCGGTTCAGTGGGCAACCCGGTGGTCGGACTTCGGCATATCAATTCCTCTAGTCGCGTCGAGAGTGAAAGCCTCTGGATCACCCGCCACCCCATTTCTGGCGACGGGCATCACCCGTGCGGACTGTTCCGCTACGTCGAGGATGTTCATTACAAATGCCGGTGCACTGATGCAAGTTCGCCCATCCGCCGGCGCGGACAGTAGCTTCCCAGTGATGGCATCGATTCAGGGCAGTCGGACCACCAAGAATTGGAGAACCCCGCCAGCCACTGGGGGTTTGGCTGGCGGGGTCAAATACACCCGCCCACGTCGCGTGGACAGTAGGCATGTGCCGGTTAATCGTATGACAGCGGTCACCAATAGTCAGAAAGTGTGACGCAGTCGATGGCCGTCAATTTGGTCGCCAGTCTGCAGCGCAGACATCCTCCCCGATGAACGACCCGCGGCGACCGTAGGAGACTCCGGCATTTCCAGGGACTCCATGCGAAGCAAAACAGGACATTCGTCCAAGTTCTCATAACTAATACCGACCTGTAGGTTTTGATACGACACCAGCATCGGCAGCAGAAGGGGGCGCCTTGCAGAAGCGCGCTATCGCTACGCGGCAGGCTGTGCTGGTCGCCGCGGCTGAGGCGTTCAACCGAATGGGTTACGTGAACGCAGGCCTACAAGAGATCATCTCCGAATCCGGGGTGACGAAGGGTTCGCTGTACTTCCACTTCAGCTCGAAAGACCAGTTGGCACGGGCGGTCATCGACGAAGGCTGCGCACGCCTCGATGCGGCATGCTCTCAACAATTCGACTCCCGCACACCAGCACTGGAAGCGTTGATCGGAATCTCGTACGTGATGATCGATCCGTCCAACAATGACAACCTGATGCTGGCCGCGTTCCGTCTGCTCAATGAGATGGGCGACTTCCGGGGCACAGGGCACGTGGTCTTCGATCAATGGACCTCGACCTACCAGGCACTGGCGGCAAGGGCAGTCGAAGAAGGCGACTTCCGCGCTGACACAAATCCGGACGAGGCCGGCCGCCTACTGCTCGAGATGACGTTCGGCACGCGCCTACTGGCGGTCGCAACCGACACACTGAGGGAACTGCCTGAGCGTATGACCACCGCATGGAAGGTTTTCCTGCCCGGGCTAGTCGACGACGCGAAAGTCGACTACTTCTCCCAGTTCGCCGCTCGCCGACTGTCCTCGTACCTCGTACCCTCCTAGCGTGTCGCCTCTCCCGGCGCGGACCGGAACCTTACCTCCGACTCCGTTGAACGAATCGACAGTGCCGGACATACCCACGGATGCCACATTAAAATCGTCGCTGCGTGCGTCTACTTTTCGAGAGGCCATGAAGCGGCGCCCACTGAGGCCCGCCAGCGCTGGCGGCAAATAGCATCACCTCGATCGAGACACATGAACACCCCGCCGCGTCGCAATCCGGTCACCGGACGTTTGAGCGTTCGAAGTGGTGCAGCACATCGAGAGCCCACCTAACGTCCCACGCCTGTGCATGCCCGACGCCCTGTTCGCGTGCGAACGACGCGCGCCCTTCGCCGCCCCAATTGTCCGCTGTGTGCGCCCCGCGCCCCGGGCGCCAGTTTTCCGTCGCATCCGCCTCGCCAAGGCACCCGACTGGTCACTTGTCCGGGTCCCAGTTCTATAGTTCGGCAACCGGCACATACGACCGGTCGGTTTTCTGTGGAGGGGTTCGTGACGCGAGCAGGCCAACCGCTACTCGAGGCAATTCCTGCCCTATCCTTCGAACGGTCGATTGCCCGCCGATACGTGCATCGGCAGGCGATCGCCGAGGTCTTCCTCACCGATTGCGCCGAACTGCCTCAGCCGAATCACTTCGTCATCGCGGCGCAGTGGCCGCGCCTGCACGGCTTCTACCGCACGAGGGGCGGCCTGTACGACCCGATGTTGATGACGGAAACACTGCGCCAAGCAGCGATCTACCTTGCCCACGTGCGATACAGGGTACCGCTGAGCGGACGATTCGTGATGCAGGACATTCACGTTCATGCGCAACTCGATGCTTTGGAGGTCGGGCCGGCGGCCGCAGACGTGACAGCGATCGTCACGCTCTCTGATCTGGTGCACCGCGGTGACGTACTGTCGAGCCTCCGCATCGACCTGCGGTTCTGGCTGGCAGGTCGGGAGATCGGGTCGGCATCCGGTGTCGCGGTAGTACTCCCGCCGTCCGCCTACACGAGGGCCCGGTGGGGCGCCGCAGGCCCGCGTACCCCCGGCCCGGCGAGGTTCGGCACGGCCATTGCACCATCTTTGGTGGGCCACGTCGAAGACCAGCACGTGGTGATCGGCCGACAGACTGCGCGCGACGAGTGGGAGGTGCGCGTCGACGTGACACATCCGGTGTTGTTCGACCATCCGCTCGACCATCTCCCCGGGATGCTGCTCCTCGAGGTGCTGCGCCAGAGCACGTTCGCCACGTTCGATGTTCCAGACGCACATATGGAGTCGATCGACGCGGCGTTCCATCGATTCGCCGAGCTCGACCAGCGCACCACCGTCCGGGTCCGGACGCTCGACGAAGGTCCTTTGGCGGCCCGCGCGGTGATCAGGCAGGGTGGTGTCGACGTCACCACGGGAACCATAAGACTGGCTCGTCGCTGAGCGTCCCGATCCACTAACGCCGGTGTTGGAGCTAGTTTCGCTGAGCACCTTCGCTGCGGGCCTTGCGAATTCGGCCGATGTCCGGGTGTCGATGTGCGGGCATGATTCCGGGTAGCAGGAACATCCACATGTCGTCGACGCGGTGTTCGAGGTCCGTGCGCAGCGTCAACACCTGGGAGACGGTCTGGACACCGGTGAAGGCACCGATCACAAACCGGGCGAAGCGGGGCGGATCGATATCCGGCTCGAGGTCACCCTCCTCCACGGCGCGCCGCGCCAGGTGCTCGCACGTGTTGATCCAGTCCAAATAGGGGTCGGCGGGACCTTGGTCGTCGACACTGAGTTCGAGAGTGATCCGAATGCCGGCCCGCACGATCGGGTCGTGCACGATTTGCCGGGCCATCTCGTGGCAGAGCATGACAATCTGCTCGATCGCCGACGCCTGTTCGCGACCGATCGCCTCCACCGAAGCGATTGAAGTCGCGTGCTGCTCGGCGATAATGCACCGCGCCAGTTCTTCCTTCGACTTGAAATGAAAGTACAGCGCTCCCTTGGTGAGGCCGGTGTTCTCGAGGATGGTTCCGAGACTGGCTCCGACAAAGCCTTGCTTCTCGAACAGCTCTGCCGCTCCGAGAACGATTTGCGCCCTTGTCGCTACAGCCCGCGCTTGTTGTGCCACTGACACCCTCTCCTGCTCCGTGAAGCGAGAAACCCGATAGACGAAAGTACATGCCGCGTTTACCAGCACGAACGCTACCCGTGCACCGCGAGGTAGTTGACCGTCGTACGACCGGACGCCCCCCTCGCGCTGTCCCCATGTGTTCTCGCTGCTCCATCCATCGTCGCCGCAGACTTACGACAGACCGTGGAGAACTCCACAAAGAAAACCAATCGGACGGTTTTGCTGTTACAGTTCGATCGTCGCGTTGGTCACGCGGCAAGGGAAACCGGGGAGACCGGCGGGCTGGGCGCAGAAGTCACTCTCATGAGGGGTGGGAGGAGCCACTGCGCCCAGCCACAGTCGTCCACGTCAGACCACCGGGGGCGTGACTCCCTCCCCCACACACGTCCCCTCAGACGCCGACGGCCAACTCCGGAAACGGAG
>NZ_LTCZ01000116.1:4819-6347 GCF_001583455.1 Rhodococcus sp. LB1
TATTTGTCCAACAGCGTGTTGGACAAATACGCAGGCAAGGTCACCAGGATCCCGTCGCAGTCTGCACCGTGTTTTTAGGTGGCCTCGGCGTCACCTCGTGATGAACGACTTTCCTTCAAGTCGGTCAGAGTCTCGCCCACGGCAGCCGCGAGTTCATCGTCGGTCGGAACAAGCTCGCGGACCGGCGCGGGCAGAGTGTCATACGTGTAGTCGGCCACCGCCAAGGGCGCGGTGGTCCCGGCCAGGGAGTAGCGAACGACGTTGTCGTTGCGGCCCGCACACAGCAAGAGCCCGATGGTCGGAGCATGCTGGTCGTGGTCGCGCAGGTTGTCGTCAACCCAGGATACGTAGAAGCCAAGCTTGCCCGCGTACTCGGGTTCGAACCGGCCAATCTTGAGCTCGACAACAACGAAGCGGGACTGCACCCAATTGAAGAACAGCAAGTCTATGTAGAAATCGTCGCCGTTGACGTCGAAGTGGTACTGCCTGCCGACGAACGCGAAGCCGTGCCCGAGCTCAAGCAGAAACCGCTCCAGCCGAGCCATCAGCGCCGCCTCGAGCTCCCGCTCGGCAACCCGATCAGTGAGGTCCAGGAAATCGAACACGTACGGGTCGCGCACCAGCTGCTGCGCGAGGTCAGAGTCGCCAGCGGGAAGGTGCTCGGTGAAGTTCGACGGTGCCGCACCGATCCGCTGGTCGAGTCGGTTGCGGATCTGATGCATCAGGACGTTGCGGGACCAGCCGTGCTCGAACGCCGCGGCCGCATACCAGTCCCGGCTGGCCTGATCATCAAGTCGGTCGATCAGCAGCAGCACGTGGCCCCACGGAAGTTGTCCAACAGACTGCTGGACAAATGCGCTCCGCGGCCACTCCGCGGCAATCTTCCGCATGTAGTGCAGGTTGCTCCGCGAGAATCCTCTCATCTCCGGAAACTCGGATCGCAGATCCACCGCGAGCCGGTCGATGACCTTGCTGCCCCACCCCTCGGCGGCCTGGCGGTCGAGGATGGCCCGGCCGATGTCCCAATACAGCAGGAGCAGTTCAGTGTTGACCACCCGCGACGCCCGGATTCGGGCCTGGCGGACCTGAGACTTGAGGTGCTCGAGGAAGTCACGGTAATCGTCGGGTAGCAGTCCAGAATCGCTCACCGAGCCATCTTCCCGCAGATGGTGGCGAAGTCAGTGCGGCGCCCGCACCCGCGGCGCGTCACCCCGGGGCGATCGAGATCCGGGGTGATCGAGATCAGGGGCGATAAGCAGCGATGGCTCGCCGCCTGCGCATTCACATTCCCACCGGCAACAATCTCGGCGCTCTGGAGGTAAGCCAGTGATGCCCAGCCGCCGCCGTATCGCCACGCGACGCCGGACCGACGAACCGATGATTCCGATCCCTTCATTCAGGTCCGACAACCTCGTCTCCGCCGAATCAAAGCCCCCGCCGGGCGGCAGAACTGATCGATTGTCAGCGGTCATGTAATTCCCCAGGTTGAGGGGTTTGTCCGTCACGTAATTCCCCACCCCTGGGGCGT
>NZ_LTCZ01000117.1:0-6270 GCF_001583455.1 Rhodococcus sp. LB1
TCGACCGCAAAGCCCTGCCCGAACCGGATTTCGGTAGCGCGACTGTGGGTTTCCTCGCTCCCCGAACCCCGATCGAGGGGATCGTGGCCGCCGTGTGCGCCGACCTGCTCGGTGTCCCGAGGGTAGGCGCGAACGACGACTTCTTCGCCCTCGGCGGAAACTCTCTGATCGCCACCAGGTTGGTCGCGCGGATCAATGCGGCCGTCGGGGACCGGATCGGTATTCGCGACGTGTTCGACGCCCCCACCGTGGCCGGTCTGGCGGCACTGGCCGAGTCGCAGGAGGGACTGGAGGCCCGACCACCACTGAAGCCCAGGGAAGGTACCGCGGAAGTCCCCGTGTCGCCGGCCCAGCAGCGGATGTGGTTCGTCAACCAGTTCGACACCTCCTCGTCCGCATACAACGTCGTGTTCGCGTTGAGGCTCGAGGGGCGGCTCGACGTGCGTGCTCTCCGGGCGGCGGTTGCCGACGTCATCGAACGGCACGAGGCCGTGCGGACGATCTTCCCGCTCACCGACGACGGGCCGCGCCAGGTGATCCTGCCCGCGGCGAGCGCGGTGCCCGACCTCGAACCGATCGCGGTGTCGGGGGAAGCCGAGTTCCGCGAACATTCGCGGAGAGTGCTGGCCGCAGGATTCGACGTGACGACGCAGGTGCCGTTGCGCGCACGACTGTTCAGCCTCGACGCGGACGTGCACGTGCTCGCGGTGGTGGTGCATCACATCGCGGCGGACGGCTTCTCGATGGCACCGCTGGCCCGCGACGTCATGGACGCGTACGTGTCCCGGGTGAACGGGTCGGCCCCGGAGTGGGCTCCGCTCGAGGTGCAGTACGCCGACTACGCGCTGTGGCAGCGCGAGTGGCTGGGATCGGAATCCGATGAGAATTCGCCCATTTCGCGACAGCTGACGTATTGGACCACCACGCTGTCGGATCTGCCCGAAGTGCTGGAGTTGCCTACGGATCGTCCCCGTCCCACCGTCCGGTCACTTCGCGGCGGCCACGTCGAGTTCGTGATCGGACCCGAGGTTCATGCCGGTGTGGTCAGGCTGGCACGGCAACACACCACGACGGTGTTCATGACGTTGCATGCCGCGTTGGCGATCATGCTGGCACGCGTGAGCGGTGCGGACGACATCGCCGTCGGGACGCCGATCGCCGGTCGCGGCGAGCGCGAACTCGACGACGTGGTGGGCATGTTCGTCAACACCCTCGTCCTGCGCACCCACGTCGACGGCGGCGCCACATTCTCCGAGTTCCTGACCGGCGTTCGGGAAGCCGATCTGGGCGCCTTCACCCATGCGGACGTCCCGTTCGAACGGGTGGTGGAAGTCCTGAGTCCTTCCCGGGTGACGGCATACGCGCCGCTCTTCCAAGTGATGCTGGAGTTCCAGGACATCGAGCGCCCCACCGTGGAATTGCCGGATCTGCAGGTCCGGAACATCGACCTCGAGATCGACACCGTCAACTTCGATCTGCAGTTGACGCTGGCCGAGATCGTCGATGCCGACGGCAACCCGACCGGCATTGCCGCGGGGCTGGGCTACGCGACCGATCTCTTCGACGAGGATACGGTGCTCGGTTTCGCGGAACGACTCGTGCGCATTCTCGAGGCGGTCACGGCAGACCCCGGCGCCCGGGTCGGAGACATCGACATTCTCGGACCGCTGGAGCGTGCCGTACTGTCCCCGGTGGCGGGCGGTGCGGCGGTAGCGGCACGGACACTGCCGGATCTGATGGTCGAGGCGGCCGCGAACGATCCGGAGGCCCCGGCGTTGGTCTTCGACGGGCGTGTCGTGCGCTACGGGGACCTCGACAGGCGATCGAACCAGTTGGCCCGCATGTTGATCGAGCGCGGCGTCGGCCCGGAATCCGTCGTCGCACTGTGTGTGCCGCGGTCCGTCGAATCCGTCCTGGCCGTCTGGGCGGTGGCCAAGTCGGGGGCCGCGTTCCTTCCGGTGGATCCGGACCATCCGGCCGCACGGATCGAATTCATGCTCACGGACTCCGGCGCCGTGTGGGGTGTGTCGGGCTCGACGCAACGCGGCGCACTTCCGGACGCGGTGCCGTGGCTGGTGATGGGTGACCCGGCCTTCGAGGACAAGCTGTCACACTATCCGTCGTCGCCGGTCACCGATGACGAGCGGATTTCGACGATTCGGATCGACAATCCCGCCTACCTCATCTACACCTCGGGGTCGACCGGCAGGCCCAAAGGTGTGATCACCACGCACCGCGGTCTCGCCGCCTTCGCCACCCAGGAGAGGGAGACGTTCGGCACGACACCCGAATCCAGAACGCTGCACTTCGCATCGCCGAGCTTCGACGCGTCCGTTCTCGAACTGCTGCTGGCGGTCGGCGCGGCAGCCACGATGGTGATCGCACCGCCGTCCGTCTACGGTGGTGCCGAATTGGGGCAGTTGCTGGAATCCGAGCGGGTCACGCACTGCTTCGTCACTCCGGGGGCGCTCGCGTCGGTCGATCCCGACGGTCTCACCGCCCTCGAGTGCGTGGTCACGGGCGGCGAGGCGTGTCCGCCCGAACTGGTCGAACGGTGGGCGCCGGGCCGTCGCATGTTCGACGCGTACGGTCCGACCGAGTCGACCGTCGTGTCGAGCATCAGCGACGAACTGGTGCCGGGGGCTCCGGTCACGATCGGCACGCCCACGCGTGGTTTCGCCGAGGTTGTGCTGGACTCGCGACTGCACCCGGTGCCTGCCGGTGTCGCAGGGGAGTTGTATCTCGCAGGTCCCGCCCTCGCACGCGGGTACCGCCGGCGGTTCCGACTGACCGCCGAACGCTTCGTCGCCGACCCCTTCGGCCCGCCCGGAAGCCGGATGTATCGCACCGGCGACCGGGCGCGCTGGCTTCCCGACGGTCAGTTGGAGTACCTCGGGCGCTCCGATTCCCAGGTGAAAATCCGGGGCTTCCGCATCGAACTCGGTGAGGTCGAGTCGGCGTTGCTCGCCCACGACTCCGTGGCCCACGCGGTCGCGAGCGTGTGGAACGGCGACGGCGGCGGCGATCGGCTGATCGGGTACCTGGTGCCCGCACCGGATGCGACGGTCGATTCGAGGGCTGTCCTCGACTTCGTCGGGGGCAGGTTGGCGTCGTACATGGTGCCGGCGGCGCTGGTGACACTCGAATCGCTTCCCCTGACGGTGCACGGAAAGCTCGACCGCACAGCGCTTCCGGCTCCCGACTTTGCGGGTTCCGGGAGTCGGCCGCCGCACACCGAGACCGAGGAGCTTCTCGCCGGACTGTTCGAGGAGGTGCTCGGACTGGACTCGGTGGGCGTGGACGACTCGTTCTTCGCCCTCGGCGGCGACAGCATCATGTCGATACAGTTCGTGGCCCGTGCACGAGCCGCCGGTGTGATCCTCTCTCCCCGCGACGTGTTCGACCACCGAACGGTCGCCGGTCTCGCCGCGGTGGCGCGATTCGACAGCGACGGCGCAGTGGCTCTCGACGAGCTGCCGGGCGGTGGCGTCGGCCCCCTGCCGCTGACACCCGTCGCGCGGTGGACGTTCGAGCGCAGTGACGGTCGGCTCGACAGGTTCTCTCAGGCGCTGTTGCTGGCGGCCCCCGCCGGCCTCACCCACGAGGTTCTCGTCCGCGCCGTCGAGGCGGTACTGGACCGGCACGACCTGCTCCGCGCACGTGTGTCCGCGGACGGCATGGACGTGCTGCCGGCGGGCTCGGTGCCCGCGGATGCACTGGTCCGTCGGGTGCCGGTCGACACGGTGACGGGAGACGACTTCACCGCACTCGCGACCACGGCACTCGATGCTGCGGCCGACCACCTGGACCCCGCCGCGGCCCGCATGGTGCGGGTGGTCTGGTTCGACGTCCCAGGCGACGTCGGCCGACTGCTCGTGGTGGTGCACCACCTCGTGGTCGACGGTGTCTCGTGGCGCATCCTCGTCGCGGATCTCGCGTCGGCGTGCAGCCAACTCCAGGCCGGTCTCACCCCGGAGCTGCCGGCAGTCGGAACGTCGATGCGGCGGTGGTCGCACGGCCTGTCCGATGCGGCGCGGCACCGGACCGGCGAACTGGCCTCGTGGAAGAAGATCCTCGACGGACCGGACCCGCTGATCGGTTCGCGCCCAGTGGATCCCGCGATCGACGTCGACGCGACCGTCGGCACCGTCAGGGTCGACGTGACGTCGTCGGTGACCGGCGCCCTGCTCACCACGCTTCCGGACGCGTTCCACGGGAGCGTGGGCGACGGGTTGCTCGCCGCGGTCACGCTGGCACTGATCGCCTGGCGACGGGAACGGGACGTCGTCGTGTCGGACGCGCTGATCACCCTCGAGGGGCACGGCCGCGAAGAGCAGGTCGTCTCCGGCGCGGACCTGTCGCGTACCGTCGGCTGGTTCACCACGGTGTATCCGGCGCGGTTGGATCTCACCGGAATCGACGTCGACGACGCGATGGCAGGTGGTGTCACGGCAGGGCAGGCGGTCAAGGCCGTCAAGGAGCAGTTGCTCGCGATCCCGGATCACGGGATCGGCTTCGGACTACTGCGCTACCTGGACGACGAGACGGCGGAGTCCCTCAGCCGATTCCCGGCTCCGCAAGTGAGTTTCAACTACCTCGGCCGAGTGACCACCACGGACGGAGCCGCGGACTGGCTGCCGGTGGAGAGCACGCTCGGCGGCACTCGGAATTCCGACATGCCCGTCGCATCCGTGATCGACGTCAACGCCGTCGTCTCCGACAGTCCAGAGGGACCCCGTCTGATGGCGTCGTTCGCATTTCCGACCGGGGTCCTCCGCGAGGCCGAGGTCGCGGCGTTTGCGGATCTGTGGCGCAGAGCCCTCGACGGACTTGCCGCGCACGCATCACGACCGGATGCGGGCGGGCTGACGCCGTCCGACGTTCCGCTGGTGTCGGCGAACCAGCAGCAGATCGAGCGCTGGGAGGAGCGTTTCCCGGCACTGCGGGACGTGTGGTCGCTGTCTCCACTGCAGTCCGGATTGCTGTTCCATGCTTCCCTGGCCGCGGAGTCGATGGACGTCTACACCGCGCAACTGCGCATCGACCTCGAGGGTGCGGTGGACGCCGAACGTCTGCGCGCCGCCGCGGCAGGGCTGCTGGCCCGCCACCCCAGCCTGCGGACCGCGTTCGTCTACGACGACGGGATGCCCGCGCAACTGGTGATCGACACGGTGGACGTGCCGTGGCGGGAAGTGGATCTCACCGTCGAGGGGTCGGCCCCCGACACGGAACTCGAGCGCCTGCTCGACGAGGACCGCAGTGCCCGATTCGACCTCGCCCGGCCGCCTCTGCTCCGGCTGACCCTGTTCCGCACCGCACCGGGACGCTTCGTGCTGGCGGTCACGAATCACCACATCATCCTGGACGGCTGGTCGATGCCGTTGCTGGTGCGGGAACTGCTGGTTCGTTATGCCGCCCACGGCGACCCGGCCGGACTGCCGGAGCCGCCCTCGTATCGCACGTATCTGGAATGGGTGGCGAACCGGGACGCGGAGGCGTCGGCGCGAGCCTGGGAACGAGCGCTCGACGGTGTCGAGGAGCCGACGCTGGTGGCGCCGCACGCATCTGCGGCGCTCTACGGTGTGCCCCACGAACTCGACGTCGAACTGCCCGCCCCGCTACGGAGCGGACTCGCCACGGCGGCGGAGTGCGCCGGCGTCACCATGAACACGGTGATCCAGGCGGCGTGGGGGATGCTGTTGTCCCGGTTGCTCTCCCGCGACGACGTGGTCTTCGGTGTCACCGTGTCCGGTCGTCCGCCGCAGCTGTCCGGTGTCGAGAACATGCTGGGACTGTTCATCAACACGGTGCCCGTGCGAGTACGGGTGAACCCGGACGAGAGTGTCGCGCGGCTGCTCGCCCGCCTGCAGGACGAGCAGACGTCCCTGCTCGACCACCATCACCTCGGCCTCGGCGAAATTCAGTCGCGGGTGGGTCTGGGCAATCTGTTCGACACGCTGTCGGTGTTCGAGTCGTTCCCGATCGACACGTCCGGGCTGGACGAGAACACCGACATCGGGGGCATGCGGGTGACCGGTCTCGATGCCCGCGACGCCACGCACTATCCGCTCACTCTGCTGTCGATCCTCGAACCGCAGCTGCGATTGAGTCTGCGCTACCAACCGGGAGCCGTCGACCGAGACGAAGCCGGAGCGCTCGCCGACCGCCTCGTCCGGATTCTGGTGACGATCGCCGGCGGCGTGGACACCGCGGTCGGTGATGTGGAGGTTCTGGGGCCGGGTGAGCGGGAGTTGGTGGTGGGTTCGTGGA
>NZ_LTCZ01000118.1:0-455 GCF_001583455.1 Rhodococcus sp. LB1
GTTATTACCTTACAGTCACAATGGGTTCGACACCTCTGCCACGAGGCGCCCGGCAGGGTCCCACCGATCGCCGCCACCAACCCGGCGTGCGCATCGGAGGTCACCAACCGCACCCCGCTCAAACCGCGGGCGACGAGCGATCGGAAGAACGCCAGCCAGCCGGCACCGTCCTCGGACGAGGTCACATCCACGCCCAGGATCTCGCGGTAGCCCTCGGCGTTGACGCCGACCGCGACCAGGGTGTGCACATTCACCACCCGACCGTTCTCCCGCACCTTGAGCACAAGGGCGTCGGCGGCGACGAAGGTGTACGGCCCGGCATCGAGCGGGCGGCTGCGGAACGCCTCGACCTGGGTGTCGAGGTCCTTGGCCATCACGGACACCTGCGACTTGGACAGGCTGGTGATGCCCAACGTGTCGACGAGCCGGTCCATCCGCCGGGTGGAGACCCCGAG
>NZ_LTCZ01000118.1:477-842 GCF_001583455.1 Rhodococcus sp. LB1
GGGATCGCCACGTCGAGGGTTCCGACGCGGGTGTCGAAGTCGCGGTGCCGGTATCCGTTACGCGAGTTGGTGCGCTCGTCGGAGCGTTGTCCGTAGCCGGCGCCGCACAGTGCGTCGGCTTCGGCGCCCATCAGGGTGTGGATGAACATCGTCAGTAGCTCGCGCAGCAGGTCGGGGCTTGCCCCGGTGAGTCGGTCGGTCAGGATCTGCTGCAGGTCGATATCGTGGGCACTGGTCATCGCGTGGTCCTTCATCGAGTGACTTTGGTAGGTCTCTCGAAGAGTCACGCGATGGCCACCTTCGTTGGCTACGACACGCCGGTCAGATGCGGAACCGGTTCATACACCATCTTCATGGACGCAACC
>NZ_LTCZ01000119.1:0-22355 GCF_001583455.1 Rhodococcus sp. LB1
GAATTACGTGACGGTCGACAATCGATGTCTTCCGGCTAGCCCCTCTGCATCCCTGGACATCGCTTTTAGCACCCCCGGACCCCACCCTGCTCACCAGCGATAATCCCCACCGCGCCACATTCGGTCATCGCCGGCAGGGACTGACGGTCGGTCTACCGCACCGGGAGAAGTCGGCAGAACCATGACCGACCCGCAAGCCGCCTGCGCAGGGCACCACACCTATACCGAGGCATCACGAACTTGGTAGTCAATTCCGCCCGCTTCACTAAGGTGGGAGGTCCGCGCTAGGCCAGTCGGAAGATTAAGGAGCGTTGTAGGCCTGTCGCGGCGAGAAGCGAGGGTCCTCTGCACCAGCAGGGATTCGACACTTCTGATGTTCGTCCCGACAATCTCCGCGAGGGGGTCGATGGCGCACCTTCACTCGTCGCGGGAGCCCCCCCTGCTCGCCGTCATCACGGTCCGAATCCGATCGGTGATCTGGAAGTTCCTCCGTATCAGGCCATTTTGCGAGTTTTACGCGATGAAGGCAGGGGATCTTCCGCACGTACCCATCCTTGGTGACACAGCGCTCACCAATCGCTACACGACAGTGCGGACAGGGAATGTGAGCGACGAACTCGAACGGATCCATCACTCACCTCCACCGACTGTGATTTCGTCATACGACTATGACTGACCATGGCGAATCATGCCGCACCGTCGCGTACGCCACCACCGAACACCATTGAGCAACCCTTCGGGCGCGCACCTCGAAACTGAGGAACCCTTTCGCTGACCCCTACTTCGCCGGCACGCGCAGGGGGCATCACGCCACCCCGGTTCACGCTCCTCGAATTATCGAGTCAGCGGCTTCATGACGATGATCCTCATCTTGGAAGCGCCTCCGAAATCCGCAGCGTTCATCTCCACCGCAACAGCTTCCACCCGAAGCAAGGACACGATCGGCGATCATTGATCACCCAGATGTAAGGACGTCTTTGCTCTGAATCGACAACGCTCATCGCTAGCGAGACACCCAGACAACGTATTGATCAGGCACACTGTCGGACACATCCGTAGTCGTAAGAACAGCCATCCGGAGGTCGGTCTCATCCGATCAGTTTGCGGACATGTCCGTTCCACCTGGCACGATGGCGAGGGACAGCCAGACGATCTGGCCGAACAACGCAACAAGGAGCACCATCATGGCACTGCCTGTCTTAACACCGGAACAACGCGCCGAGGCATTGGCGAAGGCCGCGGAAGCCCGCAAAGCGCGTAGCGAACTCCTATCCGCAGTGAAGGCGGGCGACCTCAGCGTCGAGGCGGTGCTCACCAAGGCCGAAACGGACGAAATCGTGAAGAAGACGAAGGTCTCGGCGCTGCTCAAGGCGCTCCCCGGCGTCGGATCAGTGAAGGCCGCGAAACTCCTCGAGGAACTGTCGATCGCCGAGACCCGTCGTATCGGCGGACTCGGAGCCAACCAGCGCCAGGCACTGATCGAAGCGTCGTCCGCCTCCTGACCTTCGAACTGTCACAGCCTCCGGCCAACTCGAAATGAGCTGGCTGGAGGCTGTTTTTCAACTCGCGCGAAAGCGTGGACTCAGTGAGCTGCGCTGTACGCTTCCTCGATCTGAGCGGGGATCCGTCCACGCGTGGACAGCTCATAGCCCTCGGTGGTCGCCCATTCCCGAATTTCCTTTGCCCGCGTACGCCCCTGCGACGGTTCCACTGCAGGAGTCGACCGACGCTTCCTTCCACCGACGCGAGTTGCATGCTCGATGTAGAAGGTGAGAGTGCTGTGGAATTCCTTGGCGTTGTTGTCCTTCAGGTCGATCTCGTAGTCGACACCGTCGACCGAGAACGCGATGGTCTCCCCTTTGCCGTTCTGGATCGGAGTTCCGTCGATGTCGTCGATGCGTTCGACAACAATTTTGCGCGCCACAGTTCCACTCCTTCACGTCGATAACCCGAGGAACACTACTGCGAAGTAATGTTCACCTGCCAATCCGTGACAGTTCTTTGAACGGGACATCGCAAATTCCAGCGTTGGGTAGAGCACGATCGGTGCCCACTCCTCGGAGGCTGGGCGCGGCGATCCGGTCGTAGATCCTGGCTTACGACGAACGCTCGTCTCACTGGAACCACTAGAAATCCAGGCCGTCCGCATCCCGCCGACCGCACGGCCTCTCACGGGTGGAGGTTCACGGGCATTCCCCTTGCACCCGCAACCACGACCGCCCACCGCCAGCTGGTACCCGTGGACTCCCGTGGTCTGAACACTCAGCGCGACAATAAATCCCCGTTGGCCAGAAATCATTTTTTCGGCGGACTCGGAGCTTTGGAAACTGCGAGGAGCACCAACGCGCGGCCATCGAGCAGGTCCAACGGATCCCCACACAACTCCATAGGAGTCCGAATCGGGGATCGAGAGAGTTCCAGTTCCCGCCGATGCGAATGCAGGGAACCTCGACAGCCCTCTCGCCGAAGACGATTGTGATAGAGACACGATCGAGAAATCTGAGGTGGACAGATACTCGGCGCCAGTCCGGCGGTTGCCTCACTCGGTCCGGGTGATTTTCATGACACGCGGTCAATGTGGTTGACATCGTTGAAGAAGAAGCTATGTACTTTACAAATATATGGATTCCACAGAAGGACTGATCTCGATGCGTACTCACTGGTCCGCAGCCTCGGCGCTGGAGCTGTACTCAGCGTTCCGGCAACAACATCCTCACACAGCGATACCCGAGAACTACGTAACTGAATGTGGCTTCCAACTCGGTCGCTGGCAGTACCGGCAGCGCGTCGCGCGAATGCTCGGCACCCTTCCGGCAGAGCGCATTCACCAACTCGATTCAATCGGCTTCGTATGGAGCGAAGACAATGCCCCACTACCCGCGGTCACCCGCACCGACAGCAAGCGACGTCGGATGCTGGCCGAGATCGCTGCTTACCGTGAGCAGCACGGCAATGCACTCGTTCCCGCGAACTATGTCAACTCTGAAGGCGAGCAGGTCGGTCAGTGGCTCTACCGGGCCGTGAAGAAGTGGCGAGCAGACGCGCTTCCTGACGAAGAGCGTGGCCCACTCGCAGCCCTCGGAGTTTCTCCCGGTCCCCGCCCACGCGGACCAAGAACCGCAGCGTGAAAACCGATCCCGACCACCAGGCCCTCCGCCTGAGCGATGGAGAGTGTCCTCCGCGTCTTTGACGAATTGCCCATTGCGGAGATCTTCGGAAGTCCAGGGCCGCAATCGTCGTAGCCCTCCGTCGGCGCAGCCGGTGGGACGTACCCACGCCCGCAATACGTACGACCGTATTACACGGCGGAAGTCGTCACCCGCACTCAATCGTCTCGGCGGAGGACACTGTTCCTCGTTCTCGCACTGGGACAGGATCTTGTTCATTCCCGGTCGTCGCACCGCCAGTGACTACGCCATGCCCATCTGCGCGAGCAGTTCCTCGGTGCGACTTAGGATCGCGTCAGCCTTCCGATCGATATCCTCGAAAGCCTCAGCGAGATCTCCCAATGCCCGGACATCCGCATACTTTCGGGCGATAGCCGCCTCATACTGCTCGGTGAGCGTTTCCGGGCCGAGCGATGCGCAGTCCACCCCGTTCTCGGAGCCATAGACCCACGGTGAGGACACCTCCTCTTCCACCTCGACCTCGGCAGGCCTGTCCTTCGGATCTGAGCGGGTATGACTCGCCGAGGCGGCTCCCGTCAGATGGGCAGTAACGATTGTCGTGACCGACTTGCCGGACACCCCGCGGCGATCGCGGCGGACTGCGGCGAAATGTCCCCACTGATCGAAGCTCGGCAGCAGGGGCCCGTCCTGGCCCTCGCGCAGACCCGGCAGCTTCCCGTAGGACTCCACCGTGTCATCGGCAATTTCATGACCACTGGCAAGACTTCGTGCGAGCACTCGGTTCGAGGGGTAGCGATCGAAGAACGCCTGAAGGCGTGCCCATCTCAGGTAGATCGCGACGGGGCAGCACTGAGGGTCGTCCGCTAGTGGGTGCAGTTCCACAGCGTGTCCGGCGCCAACGGTCACGATATTCCCGTCATACGTGACGTCGCTCCGTTGAAGGTCCCCCACCTCGGTCGCGGACATCCCAACAATGCAGTTGAGCACCAGGATGAGCGCATCCCTTCGGCCAAACAATCCTTGTGGCCACCCGACCGTTGGCAGCGTCAACAACGCCCCGCGCGCGGTGCGAGAGAGATCGTCGCGTCTACCTGCACGTGCTGACAGAACTTGGCGGATCACTCGAGCAGACCCAGGCGTGGGGTACCCACTGGCGTTGTGCACCCAATTGATCGCTGCGACACGGCGCCGTTGGGTGGACTGAGCCGCCGGATGCTCGTCAAGGAAGCTCGCGAGGGCAAGGGGATCAGCGGGGAGCGCCGACGCCGCGAGCGCAGTACACCAATCAGCGAACAGAGCCCAGTCGTATCGGTACTGTGCACCCTGACCACTCCGGGGAAACAGCGCGGAAACGTTCTGCACGCCTTTGATTTCCGACTGCGCGATCGTCACGGTACGAGGCTATGCAATACGATGCCGCCGATCACGCACCAGAGCCATGTGTCGCCCAGAGAGCTCTCTTCCCGAGCCGGCCAACTGCCCACACCGCACGTTCGGCATTGTCCCCTGGTGAGCCGCGCAACGGACGAAGAACAGCAACCGCAGGCACACCAAAGCCCCGCCCTCTCTCACCTTCGCTCCCAATAGCGTGATCGGTCCCGGAGCCCAACTGTTCTTACGCTCGCTCCCGAGACCACTCACGACACTAAGCCGTACGGCGCAAAGATCGGTCACGCTGCGAGTCGTTGTCCAAGCGCTCCGCAACAGAGCCGGCCCGCAACGACTCTCCCCCTACCCTTTCGACAAACTCGTGGGAATGGCCGGCAAGGACTGCGCGCCGCCGTATCACGGCGTGAATTGCAGCGCCCGAGAGCGCGACCGAGTCTATGTTGCCGTTCGCACGGATCGCACGGAAAACCGGTAGCGCCGGATCCTGGACAACTGGCGCTGAGGAAAGGCAGACGTGGCCTTCGAACTCCTCATGTTGGTGGAGCAACCGAATCACACCTGGACGACCGAAGCCGTCGACAGCCGAAACCACCTCGAGCCAGCGCCTGTAGGCACACGGCGCGCACATTGTGTGATCCCGCGATGACTCGACATGCTTGATCAAGCCATCGACCAGACCCCCATGCGGACCTGGAATCTGGACGCGAAGATCCCCGTCTCCGCACTGGGCCACGTCGGCAATGGTGAGCATGGACAGCTCGCAGCGCCGAAGTGCCCCCGCGAAACCCATGAGCAACAGTGCGCTGTCACGGCGCTCGCGCGCACGCTTGACCCATGTCGTCGCGTCACGACGGCTCGCATCGACAATTCCTTCGAGCTCGCCGATACGAAGTGGGTGCGCCCGTTTGATTGGGCGGTCACCGTTCTGCTTGTACGCCCTTCGCGCGTTCGCGAGCGCGTCTTTGACACACGGCGACCGACCGGGCAGGGGCAATCCAGATGCGCGGTGCCAATAGTTGATGGACGCCACCCACCGACTCAATGTCGCAATGGAGTACATCCGATCGCCCACCTCGGACCGCGTCTCCGCGCTCTCACGCACATAGTCGGCGACAGCACGAGGATCGGTGGGCATCAATGAAATTTCACGTGGCGCACACCAACTCGCGAACCTAACCCAGTCCTGCCGGTAGTTTCGTGCAGTGCTGGCAGATTGCAGCCGGTCGAGTTCGGCGACGATTCGATCGTCAACTCCCGACAGCGACTCCGTCGCGTCACCGCCCGACGGAACGGTAGGCATTGCCTCCGCTGACGTCGGGCTTGCAGGGCGTGACACATCGTGAGTGCTCACGTGCACATCATTCCAGGAGTAGCGGTCGTTTTGGTGGATCCGCCACGCCGTGCCGTGATGGCACAGCTGCGGCCGGGATGTTCTCGTTTGCAGGATGTGGTGATGCACGGTGCATCACCCGGTCGCGCGGCCGACTGAAGCGGACCTCGCTCCCCACCCTCGCACGACCACCCCTGACGCTTCCTCCTGCGGTTGATGCAGCCCGAGGGAGCTCCCCGCAACAGTCGATCGCAACTTCCATTGCTCGGATGGTGCCTATACTCTTGGAAGAGGTCCTGACCTGGGGACTCTTCCTCACATCGAGTTCTGAGCTTCTTTTAGCGTGGGTCTGATAACAGATTGCGGAAGTGACTGGACCTAGCTACTTGTCTTCGCCGTTTCCGTAGAATACCTACGACTCGCCGAGGGGCAGACGGGCGTAGATCCCGCTGCTACAAACCACACCAAAACCCCTTGACCAGGCATTTCGTCGCCATTGGACGTGCTGGCTGTGGACAGCACGACTTATTCGACGGTTCCCCATTTTTGCCGGCACGCGCCGACGCCTTTGCGCTGTTGACGATGACGTGACGAATTGCCTGACACCCTCTACTCGGTCCTTGCATCAGGGCCCGTTTGAAGGCGTCCGTTTCACCTCGACTGAGGCGGTCAATTATCTCGAAACTGGGAGAACAGCCCCATCCCGCATTTCGTCAAGTGACGTAACACCGGCGGGCCTAATGCTGGTCCGTTCTAGGCGTGGTCCCGCCCATAAGAGCGGATTCCAAGTCATTGTGCGGCGACACTCTTCTCTGATCGCCCCAGCCAACCAGAGACTGGAGTGGCGACCATGAATATGGCCATTGGCATGGCCTTGTATATGGCCTTAAGTGAGGAGTTGAACATGGACGCCATTCGCGCTCTTTGGTGGTGCACCGAGAGAAGCCGCGGCCGGCACCCACCCCGCTCCCCCGGCCCGAGTACCGTCCTGAACTGGGGATTTATGGTTCCGCGCTTCACGAGACGCGCCAGGCCAATTTCGGCAGCCGTCCGCAAGACCAGGTTCCTACTTCGCCACTCCGTGTCGGGGAACGACCCACCGTGGCACCGAATGGTCGGTGTCGAGCAGGCAGAATCCACTCCCCCACCGCGCAGACTCAGGCAACAAGAGAACTAATTTCGCCAATATGTGAACCGTTCACGTGTGCCGATCTGAAAGTTGATAAATACACTCTGAACTGGTCTTTTATCTATGGCCTTAGGTATGGCCTTAGCAAACACCGCTGCAACCGCCGGTGACATGATCCTCACAGTCACCTTGTTTATTCCCTGTGCGACCACCATCGCAACCACGTTATCCATGCCCTGATACACCGCCCTTGAATAGGCCGTGTACAGGAACATCAACCCGACCTTTCACCAGACGGCCTATAAGGCCGATGTCAACACCATTTACAAAGGCCTAGAACGAGACCTGTTGTGCAACCTTTCCAACCGCCCTTGAACAGGCGTGGTTGATAGCCTTAGCAACGGCGATATTCATGACGTGTTGCACCCCCTTAGACAGGGGCGTGTCGTTGGCCATCTAGGAGACCGGCCAGCCGTACCGTGCTATGCATGTCACCAACGCAGCCCCCGCGCAGTGTGCTTATCGCCAATCAAAAGGGCGGTGTCGGCAAGAGCTCGATCGTCGCAGCTGTCGCAGGCATGGTCTCAGCGGCCGGACGCCGGGTGCTCGTCGTTGACGCGGACCAGCAGGCAAACGTCACAGCCTCCGATCTTGGAGTTGAGGGAGACCGCGGGAAGGGCCTCAGCATGGCCCTTCAGTACGCGCACCCGCTCGAACCCACCCGAGAGGTCCGACCGAACCTCGATCTCATCCCCGGAGGGCCGGCACTCGCGGTCATCGGCGCGATCGCGGCGACCGCTGCCCAATCAGGAATGGATCTGCGGGGCAACCTTGTGTCCACCCTCACCGAATTGCAGTCAGTCGAACACTACGACCTGATTCTGATCGACTCGGGCCCCGGCGACGCCCCACTGCTCGACGCACTGCTGGGTACCGCGCGTTACCTCCTCGTGCCGACCAAGGACGACGATGCAAGCCTGTCGGGAGTGGAGCTCCTCGCGGCCCGCTACCTTCGCGCACGGGAGAACGGTTCCCTCATCCAACTTCTCGGTGTCGTGCTCTTTGATGCGAACCCTCGCGCGACAGCGCGGAACCGTGAGGTTTTCGAGCAGGTTGAGGACCTGCTCGAAGGTAGCGGCGCTGCGCCGTTCGAAACCTTCATTCGCTCTGATCGTGCAGCCGCCGTCGATCTCCGGATCCGTCACCTGACCCCTGCGGAACTGGTCGCCGCCGCCGAGGATCAACTGAAGAATCGGATCCAGCGGCTGCGCGACAAGAAGCGCCTCGGTGAGCGTTTGTGGTCCAGAGACCCGTCCGGTCTCGCGAGTGACTACCAATCCCTTACCCGAGAAGTTCTCAGCCGGTTGGCGTCGGCGGAGAAGGACGAAGTCTCCGGGGGAGTGGCGTGAGTGCACGACGCCGGAAGGCCGCATTCGATCCCGGAGCTCTTGGAGATCTCGACGATTTGCTCCCCACGCTGAGCATCGTCACCGAAACGGTCGACGAAACGACTGCCCCGCAGTCCGCACCCTCATCGGACGACCCAGAAAGCGAAGCAGCGGCCACCGTACCGGAACCGTCACCCGCAGCGTTGCCCGATGCCCCCGAGTCGGACGACGCGTCGCCAGAATTGCCGAACGCTGAATCTGAAGCCCCCCAACTGCAGTCTGAGGCTTCAAAGCCGGTCGTTGCGCCCCGTCGGAAACCCAAAACACGCAGCGACAGCAGCCCGGTGCCGATCCGGACCGCCCCTCCTGAGGTCTATCTCCCCCCGGCGGTATACACCGCACTGCGCCAACTCACGCTCGAGGAAAGACAGCGTGACCGCGCAACGGCGCGTCCCTATGGGCAAGTAGTCCTCGACGCTGTTGAGAGGCACGCCGGCGAACTTCAACGCCACTGGAGCGCCGCAGAACCTCAAGCAAGCGCTGGACTGTTCAAGCGGCGCGAGGCAGGTGCGCAACCGCGCCGCCGACGGCACAGAGAGATTCAAGCTCGTGTGCCTCTTGCCGGGATCATCGCCTCCGATACCGCCACACTCGATGCTCTTGCCGAAGAGTGGTCCGCGGGTAGCCGTAGCGCGCTGGTCGAACACGCACTCCGTCTGTATTTGGATGTCAGACCAGACTGAATAGCGGCAACCGCACCAGGACACGCGCGAATCGCTAATCGAACGGGGCGGGGAACCGGGGGAGGGGCGTCCAGTCGTGGAGAGAGCCATCGTCGCCTCAACAAAGTGGCGGTGGTATCCCCAGCCCGTCGGACACCACATCGCACGCAGACCCTCCGGGAAAAGGTTGTCCCTGCGGAAACCGTCCCGATATGGTGACGCGGTGGCCGAAACAACGTTCTCCCGAGACACGATCGTGGGTCTGGTCGCACTCCTCACGGTCGGTCTGGCGGCACTGGTGCCCGGCCTCTCGCTGGGCTGGAAATGGGTCAGTGGCGAGGGCAGCACGTCGGTTACGGGGATCTTGTTTCTGATCGTTCAGATCTTTGGCGGCAGTGCGGCAACGGCGTACGCATGCCGTGGACTCTGGAGCCGCTTCCGTCGTCCAACACACGATTGACTGCACCGTCCGGCACGATCAACGCGGGAAGGGGACAGCCCAGTCCTATCGATCGTGGCGACGGAACCGCGCCGCCGACCACACCGACTTGGCTCGCGACCCTCCCTCGGTAGCCCTCGCTTGCCTATGACGATCCAGCAGAGGGCTTACCGCCGCGGCGATTGCATCGACGGCTTATCACAAGCCCTTCCGCCTGCCTCTAGAGCTCTCCACGCCACCCGCCTTGCCTCACACCGCCTTACCGGGCTCCAACGGCTCGGCGTCGGGCTGAATCGCGCGACCATCGTTGTAGGTCTCGGCAATCACTCTCAGTTGCGCTGCGAACGCCTCCTGCGTGAACTGCATAAGCGAGTACGGTCGCCCGGTCTTGCGACGCACGAGGCGTACCGCGGCCCGGGCGAGCGCGTGCAGATCATGGGGCACATTGACTGTGCTTGTCCCTCGTGAAGGCCGCATGTGCCGCCCAACATCGTTCACCACAGGTGGCCTCCAGTCCCTACGCGACCACTGCCCGTTGTCCGAACAGCCCCAGCTTCTGCATGTGAGTCAGCGCGGCTCGGTAGTCGCTGGTGACCGTCTTTGCCCTGTAACCGTAGATCGGCACCGGAACATAGTTCGTGTAGGCCTCATCCACGATGCTCGCGCGACGGATCGGGGGCGTCACCCTGTCCTCGTATTCGCTCAGCAGATCGTCCATCTGCTCACGGTAAACGTCGCCGATCGGGGGGACTGCGCAGGGGACGATGGACAGCAGCGGAACGTCGACGCGGTAGGTCCGCTTGATCTTCCGCAGTTCCTGCTCCAACGCCGGGATGCCTTCGTTCTCCTTGCCGGATGGCTTCGTGCATGTGATCAGGCCCCATGATCCGTATGGCCCTTGCTCATCGACGGTTGTCGCGAGGATGCCGGCGATCACCAGAACATTCAAGGAGCCGGGGGAGTCGATCAAGGTGACGTCGACAGGATCCGCTTCCTCGAGGGCGTCACGCAGATGAAGGACACCACCGGTTACTGCGGGCAGCTCCACGATCAGCTTGTCGAGTGTGTCACGAGCGGCGGGGACGATTGTGAGGTTGGGGATCTCCTCGTACACGGGTTGGTCGGCTTCGTCGTACCCCCGCAGCACCCGCGCCGGGCGTTCAACTTCCTTGATCGAAGCGTTGCGCCGGAGGACGTCGGCCGCGGTCTTACCGGAGGCTTCCGGGTATCCGAGCCAGGTGCTTGCGTTTGCCTGACTGTCCATGTCGAGAACTCGGACGCGGTATCCGTCCTGGGCGAGCAGCGTGGCGGTCGACGTGACCGTCGTCGTTTTACCGGCGCTGCCGGACAGGGTTGCTACTGCGTAGGTAGCCACGGGAACTCCTTGCGGTTTGAAGGTTCTGGATTCGTTGGTGTCCGCTTAGGGGTGATGCACGGTGCATCACCCCGCGGCGGGGGCGAACTCGGTGATGCACCGTGCATCACCGACGTCAATCGGCGAGAGACAGTGCGCGGCGCGCGGCGTCGAGGCGGGCTTCCTCCCACGCGGTCGGCTTGTATCCGGCACGCTCGGACAGCAAGTCCAAGTACGCGAGATCAGAACGGCCCCACTCCCGGGAGGAATCGGCTGCCGCGAGTTCGTAACCTGCAACCGCACATGCCCAGGCGATCTCACTGCGGCGTTTCTCGTCGCTGTTCTCGACACTCACCCGGAATTCGGTGGAGTCGAGGCCTTCCAATCCAACAAATGCCTGGGCCAGCCTCCACCCCTCCTTGCTCGTCGCCAGAGCGGAGATGCCATAGGCGTATTGGTCGATAAAGAAGGTCACCAACTTCTCCCGTGACGGAACGGAGGCCGCGAGCTTCTTGCCCGCTTCTCGACGCGCCTTCGCTGCCGCCGCCCCTGCTTCGGCTTCCCGCTTCGCGGCCAACTCGTCGGCATTGTCTTCGGCTCGAGCGGGTTTGTCGACGGCGTAGTAGACAAGCGTTCCTTGCCCGGGGTCGATTGCGCCGACGACTTTGGTGCTCGCGAGATCGATATCGGACACCTCGAACAGTCGATGCTCATGGAAGCTCTCACCGAACCGCTCGCGCGGATCCACGATATCGAGTCCCGCAGCCGATGCCTGCTCTCGGGACTTCCGTTCCGTCAACACACGTTCAGCCGCGCGCGTCGGGCTCATTCCGCGATCAGCAATCAGCGTGAACGCAGCAAGCTGCTCGGAACGACGGGTATCCGAGCTTTGCGCCGGGTCTGGCTTCTTCTGCCAGCTCCGTGCGGGGCCGTAGGGGAGCGCGCCCGCCAAAGCGGCGCCCTCGGCGCTTCGAATCGCGTCCTCGGCAATCGCAGCCTGGACCTCGGGGGCAAGGAGTAACAGCGACAGCCGCCTGGACACCGTTGCCTGATCGACGCCCAGCTTGTCCGCGATGGCACGCTGGCCCATTCCCAACTCGGAGTACCGAGCGAACATCTGGGCCTCGGCGATCTCCGAAAGGTCCTGGCGTCCGAGATTCTCCAACGTCATGGCGTCGAGGTCGCCGTGATCGTCCATCACGGCGTCGTCAATCACCGCCGGAATCGTCGCCAGCCCGGCGGCGATGGCGGCCGCGCGGCGGCGGTGCCCGTAGATGACCACATACTCGGCATCGTCACCAAGAGCGTGGGCGAGGTCGGGCCGTTGCGCGAGGAACCCCTCCCGGGTTACGAGCAACCCGGGAACCTTGATGCCATTCGCCCTGGCGCCGTTGACCAGCTCATCCCACTTTGGATCACCAGCCTGAGGCTTAGACCTGTCCGGGTCGTTGAACGGGTGCGGTACGGTCTGAAGCACCGGAACCTGCACAACGGTTTGGCCGTCGGCGGCAGCTAATCCAGCAAGCGCGGCCGTGATGCCGCCTGTGTTCGCATCGCCGTTCGTCTGCGTAGGTGCGCCAGAAGAGGCTGCGGCCGCGAGCTCCTCGCTATCCTCGCCGCCGGCGTACTTTCGGAACCGACTCGCAGTCTTCCTGCCTGCCGGCTTACGTGCGGCCGGCTTGCGTTTGCTCGCGGCCGGACTGGTCGATGAGCTGGTGGCCACCATTTCGGATGTCACTCCGGCGCTCATAATCCTCCATTCTCTACGCATGCTTTGCATGTATTCAGTTGGAGCGTACTGGGAACGAACTGCCTCCGTTGACATCTCCGGCGGCGTGTCGCGATCGGGGTGATGCACCGTGCATCACCCGAAAGGTCCGCCCGCAGGCAAGCGCAATGTCACCACTAGCTGGCCATACGGTCACCAACGGTCCCGTAGCGCTCATGCGAGTGCAACCCGGCATTCTTCACGTGGGCGATTCACTGATCCGGCCCGGGCGGATCGCCACGGGGGTGAGTCCACGGGTGATGCACGGTGCATCACCCTGCGTGATTCGCCATCGTTCGAGCGTCCTAGGTGAAGGCGGCCCTAAGCCTCGCAACACTGCGGTGATGCACGGTGCATCACCTCCACGTGACACCACGGGTGATGCACCGTGCATCACCCGTGGGACGATCCATGCCCGGATCGGCCACCTGACGTGAGCACGGCCATCTAGCGAGCCTCGGCCGACGCTGATGCCTATCGTCGCCGTATTCGACATCAAAATTCATATTTGGCGGGCCTCCAAACATCCAGCCCGTATCGCGCTCGGACGGCAATGGTCAGCGGACACGACCGCTGAGAGCGGGTGATCATGCCGAGTCGGCGAGGCGATCCTGCTTTGCTGCAAACGTCAGAACCCAACTATTCCGCGTTCTCCTGACATACACATCGGTGCACGCGATCGATGCAGCCCCCTATGTAGTCACCGCGACGGGGGTTGGGTCCGCCCTTTATGCATGTTCAATCCGTTGTGCAACATTGGAGCGAAAGCGCGGCAGTCAGCCAGGACGGCGTGTGCGTCGATGCAACGGCGCCGGGGCTCGCAGCGCTGGCGCGACAGCACTGGCAGCGGGTTTGCGCCTTCCGGCAACTTCGACTGGAGACGGGCGGATCGCCTGCTCGGCCAGCCCGAACGTGCCTGGGACTACATGCAGGCGACGCAGGCGCGAGCGCGTGTGCCAACTACCAGCTCGGCACTCGAACGCTACCGCCGTCCCACGGTATCGATGCCCCCCCGGGTGGTGATGCGCGGTGCATCAGCCCCAGGCTCAGCTCGATGGGAGTGTGCAGTCAGACACCTACACGCCGAAATTCGAACTCGAGGAAGCGGTCGACGACCAGCTGATCTCATCGCCTCGCCACCGCGTGAAGCTCCGCGCATTCGATGGCGCGGCCACCCTCAAGAACTCGTGAGGTAGAAGACTTCGGCGGCTAGCGGACCGGTGCCCCGAATCGGCAGCGGGTTTCCTAGGTGATCGGGCCCCGGTCTCCCTCGCACTGCGTGTGTCGGCAGATCGGGGTGGGGAGATACAGACACTTGCCGGGGCGGCGTCATCACGTTCCCGACGGAGCCCTACCGGCAACTCCCGCGACGCGGCAGGTATGTGCAGGAGTGGTGAGTGGATCGGCGAGTGAATCCGTCGGCACCTTCGTGGGTGCATCTGTCGACGTACTGAAGGGGGTGGGAATGAGGGTCGAGTCAACCGGCGCATCATGCCCCTGCGGCCCATCGCCGGCACATGTGGGGACAAGTCCCGGATCCTCGAAACCCCGGCGACGGTCGGAGAAACAGAGGTGTGAGCTTCTCGGCGTCCCGCAGCCGAGCACCTATCCCGATGGTGCACCCTCATGAACCTCGGACCGCGCCATTGACGGATGCCAGCAACGCCACTCGCGTGCGACTCCCGATCCACTTCCCGCCCCGGGCCGTATCACCTAGTGCGCCTCGCATGCAGGGCACCCGCGGACGACCCACTGAAACCTGGTCAGGCACACCCTTACCCTTGCGAGCGGCACCATTGCCGTTTCATTCACGCGAAAGCCCGCCGCCCCTTTTCGCTCCCCGCCACCACGGTCGGAGGCATTCTGACGTACACCGCTATCCCGCGTCGAGTTTCTACCGCAAAGTTCCACCTTTCGTCGACATGCTGGCGAACGCGACCCTCGACGCGTTCACATAACGACATGATCCCGACCGCGTACAGAATTGCTCTGTTGCCGCGCGTCGGCAAACCTTCGGAGTCGGGTCGTGCACGGACGGCTTCGCCGACAGTTGCTCAGCGAGGTAGCGGCACTACACCCGCAACCAAGCTAGCCTGCACCAACATTCGAGGCTGAGATCCACTGCTCCGACCCGGTCGCGCGACATTCCTTTTACGCCCTCGTCCTCAGCCGTAGGGCTCGATTCATCACCGAAGACATTCGGGCGACCCACCCTGCGGCGCTCGCTCGATAGTCGAAGCCAGCTCCGTTGAGCTCGAACGCCCTTAACGCTGGTGCCAGGTTGGCAACCGACAAGTACCTGGTCACGTCTGGGCGACCGCCTGCTGACGCCGGTTCAGCGTTGCTGCAAGCGCTTGTCGGCACCGCTGACGGTGCTCTGCAGACGCAATCAGGGCATCCTGGCGGCTGAGACGCGCATCGCGGTCGATAATGCGCTGACGGGCCTCCTGGGCCGCTTTTTGAGCCATCTCGGTCGGTGAGGGTTGAGTCCAATCGATGTGCGCCAGCCTCCAACGGAGAAACCCGACAGGTCGCTCGATGTGAGTCGGCCACGTCCAGCCTCGCTGCTGGGTATCCCGCGTCAGTTCAGCGGCGATGTCACGACCACGCCACCGGGTCTCATCGATGCCGGCATTTGCGAGTGCCTCGCAAATCAACCCCACATGCCCGGCCGAAGCGAAGACTGGGGCATGAACAAGCAGCTCAGCGGCTGTCCGTTGCAGTTCGATTGCCCGAGGCTGCAGCGGCGTCGTCTTAGGATTTTTCGAGTCCTCGCCCGTGCGCGTTCGCGCGCGCGTTGGTGATAACTCTCTAACAAGAGATAACAACTTAAATCCCCTGGAAGGGGATAGGGGGCCACGAGAACGCAACTGGGGATAACTCGAGAGAGCACCATCCTTGGAGCGACGAACCTTCTTCGCCAGCTTCTTCGTCACCACCTGTGCCTCGATGACGAGGGATTTCGGGGATGTCAGCGCCCACACTGACGCAGCACGACGTTGAATCCGCCCATGGTGGGATTCCGCAGCCTGAGATTCTTCAGCTCTCAAGTACCTCCCACGCACCATCTCGCAAGCTACCGAGAGCGTGTGAAGCGCCCTCCTCGCGCGTTTCACCACCGACACACTGACTCCGCTGCGGTGGGCGATCGTCTCTCTGGAGGCGCACACACGACGGCCTGTTGACCGCTCAGCGAACGAGGCCATCGTCACAGCCACGGCAAAGACGAACTCCGTGCTGACCTTGAACCATCGGCACACCCCTCGACCGGTGGGGGAATTCAACACTTCGCGGACCTGTCGCTGCCAGGCAGCGCGCCCGGTCCATGCTGGCGTCGAAGCCTGCTCGCTCGGATCTACGGGTAACGACCAGGAACGGCCTCGCTGATCGCTCTCGGCGTTGAGCCGTTCGACACGATTGACTCGCTCGACAGCGGCCGAGACCAGAGCATCCCACTCGGTGTCATCGGTAGAAGAAACCTCACCGACTGGGGCAATCGGAACATCGTTGTCGAAAAATTCGGCCGCATTCGCGGCGGATTCGGGGTGCATGACGCGCCTTTCACGCGCCCTTCACCAAGATGTTGCCGTGAGTCGCTGGCATCACCAGCGGGACATGGCTTACCCTGACAAGAGCGCACGGTATCGACACGACTGCTCGCGGGACTGCCAATCACAGGAGCGGTCGTGTTGGAACGGCCAGATATGTTCGGTGGGTCTCATCCGTAAAGGGTGGGACCCACCGACGTTTTCGCTAGTGGAGTGGGCACCTCCTCACGGCATGCCTGAACGCCGGAAGAGCCGGCGACATGAGGTCAGCGCATACGGAATCGTCACGTTGGCGCAAAAATGAGAGGTCGCGAACACCAATATCACGCCGTGTCGCGTGCGCACGACGAATCGCGCGTTCTATACTCATAGAAGGCAGACCTCCTCCCTTGCGTGGTGGTTTGTACGACGAGCGGAACCCCCGGAGCTGGCGAGCGAAGGGGGGTTTCGCCTTTTCTGGGCTCTGTTCAGCCCGTCATTGGCAACTCTTCCTGTCTGGCTTGCGCCGGAATCGCTGGCTCGTTCTCGAGTGCCAGCTGAACAAGCGCGATCATTCGATCGGTGATTGTCTTGACCCGACCATCGTCAACCGGTGCGAGAATCCGATCGGCGATCTCCGCGGGGAACTCAACCCCGATATGGCGAACGGCGACGTCGCGGGCTGGGCGCCCGCCCCGACTTTTCCGAGTTGTCATGCCTTAAATCCTGCTCTTTGGGTTTAACTAAACCGCGCAGCGACACGCCGAGTTAAATAAAACTCGAAAAGTGCCCCAGAGAGCCTCCTCTGGACACGAATCTGGCTCCGAATCGTATGCGAACGACCGCCGGCAATCAGCGAAAATATTTGATCAAGCGAAACGCAGTTTGCATAGGCAATCACACCACCCCAGAAACGTCACGTGATGAATCAAAATCTATGTGAGACACAGAGTTACGCCATTAGAACCGGGGTGGGGAGCGGCTACACAGAGAGCAAGCCCCGTCGCAGAACCTGTCGGTCAGAGCCTGTCCGATGAATAAACAGCGTCGCTTTTCCGCACCCGGACTGAGTGCGGTGGGAAGGTATTGAAATGCCTCAAGAAGTTCATCCGCACTGAGGCCGGAGTGCGCAAAGTCCATACGACAGTTGACCCATCTCGGAAAACTGCAGGTCGAAGCGCCCCGGGTTATCCGACACTCCAGCGAACATCGATCGACGTCAGTTCTGCGGCGCAGTCTAGGGCGGGCCTGCGCATTCGCGCACCGGCTGAACCCCGAAACCCCGCGCCCAGACGACAAGAGCGGGTGCCTCATACGCCCTGGGGCAATGCGCGCACTCGCACAACCAACACCTCGGCACCGCCTGACAGGAGCAACCAGCAAAGCCCGCCGACTGCGAATAAACGACACCTCACCCGCCGCCACAAGACTCTTGAGGGGTTCGCAGGCGTTTGTACCAAAATGTGTAGACCAAGCGGGCGTATTCGGTCCGATGGGAACTGTCCCTGCAAATCCATTCTTGGTCCTACGCAGGTCACTTTTAGGGTTCCCGCGCATACCGAATGAGAACCACAGTCGCCACAAGATCACCATCAACCGAACCAGTCGAGATGTCCGCCCAACGGGTCCGGCCCAATTACCCCGTCGCGACGATCGATCCGCTATCGACGAACGTACTGAATCGGACTTTTTGCCGGACTGCAAGGGATGCGCATGCTATGCGAAGCCAGGGAAATCCGCACTCACAACTACGGCTGGAATCAGAACATGAGATGCATCGGATTCGGAAACCTCTCAATGACTGAGCTCGCCGGCATTTCGAGAAGCAGCGCCACATCGCTGTCGGGTCTCGTGACTACCGGGTGCGGACTGCCTCAACCCCTCATGACGAACATCGTTCCAATCAACCCAGCGCTCATGTTGAACTTGCCGTAACGGTGCACCGAGAAGCCGTGCCGCCGGGGGAGGCGTGCGAGAAACTGAGTGTGTCATTTGGTCGGAGGGGAGTGTGCGTACCGACGCTCCGGGGATTGATGAATTTCACTTCGCAACCGAGAGGTCCACTTGGTCGATACATCTAACAATCCTCCCCTCTCACTTGGGCGAGCACCCGACCTCACCCGCGCAGCATTCGACTCAAGGGAAGGTAGTCGCGGAAGGGCACTGCGGAAAGTCCGGTCGCGTTCAGACGCATAAGGTCATGCGTCCGTAAGTGAATCGTGCGAGCATCGACCAGTTTGTGCACACGCAACGGATGCAGTGGAGATGTCGCGCAAGAGCATGAGATTTCACGATCCGAGGATCTGGAGCGGCTACCTCTTGGCCGCGCTGATCTGTAACCCGCGCCGTGTGATGCACGGTGCATCACACGCGGAAACCGGTGATGCACCGTGCATCACCAAAGGGCGAAGCAAGGTGAGGTCCACTCCACCTCACGGACATTGGAAGAAGAATCTGCCCCCGACGACAGATGGTTGAGGGCGGAGCCACCGGGTTGCGGTCACCGCTTGGGTGCCTCCGTGCCGCACGTCCCAAGAGGCTGAGATCTCGGCACCGACGTCGTCTGCAACGCCGTGCGTCTTGGGAACGCGGGGTTGATGGCGGCCGAGCGATGGGTGCGGTGACTGTCAGCGCCTGCCCGGATGCCGGGCCCCTCGGCGTACAAACGCAACTGACACTTTCGCCTGATGTCGAGCAAGAGGGTTCGTCCATGTGGAGATCGACCGCCGTGTTGCGATCGGTCGACGCGCTGAAGGATTCCGGGTTCCGGAATCTGCCCGGTCCGGATACCCGGTGGTCACTAAATCATCGGCACGAAGAGGAGCAGTCGCAGTCGTGGCGTAGTGCGCACCCACCCGACGAACTCTGGCCGCCAAAATGGGGCGGCGATACCAGAGCAACTATGCCCAATTGGAGTTGCGGCGCGGGTGAGACGTCGCTGCGACGCTGTCGAGCCGGGCATCGGCAACACGTCCGACGACCTCCGCGACACCGTGCGTGATACCTGCCTCGGCGATGAGAATGACTGCACCGAAGGGGAATGGGAACGGTGATGCACGGTGCATCACCCGGAAGTAGGTGATGCACCGTGCATCACCCAAGGGGGGTACCTGGTGGCGATGTAGGTGACAACTACACCAGAGTCAGTGTGATTGCGGGAGCAGGCCATTGGGCGGTGCGGTCGCCTCATGGTGTTGCCCACCACCACTGGTTCGGCACGCGGGAGGCCACCCCTTGCGTAGGTACACGCGTTACGTCAATCCGAGCAAAGAGTCGTTCCACTGGGAGATGTAGTTTGGAAGCTGTTCCCGCTCGTCTTCACGTGGCTTCGGGGTCACCGTGGAGGTGCCACAGGGCGGGGCGGCGCGCTCCAAACCTTCGGTCTATCCGTACGGAAGATGAGAACAACGTGCACCCTTGATGCCTGACGCGCAGATTCGGAGAGATGACGGGCAGAATTTGTTGGTGCAAATACTGTCGTCGCCGAGAAAGTCGACTATCGGCCACCCGATTTCCCCGACCGGCGGGGTACAACGGCAGATCCGTACATGCCGCCGCTTTGCCCGAGTGATGTTCCACGGGGTGACGATTCGAGGTCACTCCGCCGATTGAGTGCTGAGTGGGGAATTGTCAGCCCCTCGGGGTCGTCGCGGATCGGCGGCAGAGAGTGAGCCTCATCGGTCAGGTACCACTCGTCAAGGTTTCGAGACCCTCACGAGCCGTCAATATCTCACGCCACCTTCGTGGTTACCCGTCGGTTATAGTGTCGGATCCAAAGGGGTGTGGTCGAATAACCTTGTGCAGTAAGAAACTTGCAAATATTGAGACGGCTGATTAGTGCAGGACAAGTCCTACAACCGCAGGCCCGACCTTTCACCCTGGACCTAGAGGTAGCCGATTCGGCATGAGCGCAGCCGATCAATGGGTGAGTCGGGGCGTAGTCAAGGCTCGGCAAGTGCCTTCAGTACACAGACGCATAGAACGCCAAAGTTGTTGTCACCCATCGCACCCAGTGCCCGTTCCTGGTCGCTCGCTTAGCGCCATCCACTTCGAGTAGCCCGGGCTGGGATCGGTATAGATGAGGACGGACTGCGAAACCCCGCCGGAGCTGGCGGACGGCGGGGCCGCTACACCGGCAGTCGACTATCGGTTGCGCAGTGCGAACCAAGTCAGCTACTAGGGTCCAGCTGACGGGCGGGACACCGACAACCTGCACATAGGATCAGCCGGTGCGGAACAAATCGTATGATGCCGACCACTTGTGTCCCAAAAATGTGGCCTATAACACTGGAGTTCTTGCGGTAGACGCGAAGGCTGCACCCACATACAGCGGCTGATCCGCGAGTACCGAACAGCGCGTGAGAAAGTCGGTGTCCTACCGTCGACACGCCCGACCTCGGGTGGGGTCGTCGCTGGCCTTGGACGTCCGACGAGATCTCGTTCAGGTACTCATCTGAGGGTCACGGCAGGACCGGCCGCGGACGACGGCGACATCCAGCCGCGCGGGCTGGACAATAGACGAGGTACTAATTATCGTTAGTATGTATCGTCTCGGCCGTCGGCCTGGTGGCGATACGCCCATCCGGTGGTGGCTCTTCAATGGCTCACCGCCATTCCCATTCACGAAGGGTCGGCTCATGCGACTTGTCCTCCTAGGCCCGCCGGGCGCCGGAAAAGGCACGCAAGCACAGTTGCTATCGGAGAGCATGGGTATACCGCACATCTCGACTGGCGATCTATTCCGGACCCACATCACCCAGAACACCTCGCTCGGCAAGGAAGCAAGTCGTTTCTTGGATGCCGGTGAACTCGTTCCGAGCGCCCTGACAATCGATATGGTCCGTGACCGCCTCGCTCAGCCGGACACCGAGAATGGATTTTTATTGGACGGGTTTCCGCGTTCGATAGCTCAGGCAGAGGCATTGGCCCACAGTCTCGACCAGCGCGGCGTGAAGCTGAACGCCGTCCTGTCCTTCGTCATTGACGAGGAGATGGTCATCGAGCGCATGCTTGCTCGAGGTCGTGCCGACGATTCCGAGGTGGTCATCCGCAACCGGTTGAACGTGTATGCCGAGGAAACAGCGCCGCTGCTCGATTACTACTCGGACCTGCTCATCGCGGTCGACGCCTCCGGCGCGGTCGATGAAGTGAATCGCCACATGCAGATGAAACTTCACGCCAAGGTCAACGCTCTCTGAGTCGAGTCGTCCGAGTTGCACATTCGACATCGCCAACGCCACCGCCGTCGTCGGACGGGCTCCGCTACGGCTTTCATGTTGTGTACGCCGAGGTCGTGCGATTGCAAGCAACGTTCAGATCGCGTGTCGGTGGGACGAGTGAAGTCGGGGACGAGAGAGATGAAGCCAATGAAACGGCACGTTGAAGGACAGTCCGCCCCTGTCCGGTCGGTCACGAAGTCTGACCTTCGCGAGGTGGCGCTAACGTTGTTTGCCGAACGTGGTTACCACGGGACGTCGTTGAAGGAAATAGCTCAAGAACTGGGGATACGGACCCCGAGCCTGTACAACCACATGGAGTCGAAGGGTTCCCTGTTGAGGGAGATCGTTCTCCAGACACTCCATCATGTGGTCGGAGATTTCGAGCGTGTGCTGACGGAGACGAGCGACCCGGCCGACCGACTGCGGGCGGCTACCGCAGTGTATGCGTACCGGCACGCTACCCATCGGCGCGAGGCATTGGTTGTCAATCAAGAGGCAATACATCTGGAGGAGCCTGATTGGACTGTGGCGCAGCAGACTCGGCGCCAACACGAACACGGATTCCGTCAGTTGATTGTCGATGGACAGACGGCGGGGGTTTTCTCAGTCGAGTCTCCGAAAGTGGCGTCCTTCGCGATTCGTGAGATGTGCGTGTCGGTCGCGCGATGGTTCCGCAGCGATGGCCCATTGTCGGCAGCCGACGTCGCGGACCAGTACAGCGCGTTCGCGTTGGGCATTGTCGGTGCCGAGGGTGCAGCGCCACGCCTGTCGACTCCGTTTACACCGTCGGTTTTTGGCGGCACGCCGCTTCGGTCGGTCTGAGGATTTCGGGCACGGTTCGGAGCCGGTAGTGATCGTGGTAGGGCCCAGTTCCCGGGTGCAACGCGCCTGTGCCGTTGCATCTGTGCCGCGTTTGGTGAGCGGCCGGGCATGTCGGCATTCTGGTTGCGTCCATGAAGATG
>NZ_LTCZ01000120.1:0-5076 GCF_001583455.1 Rhodococcus sp. LB1
CGCCCACGTGGGCGCCAAGGCCGTCTGGCAGTCGTACGCACCCGAGCTGACGGAACTGCTCGGCAAGGCCGCGTACGCGGAGTTGGCGAAGATGTGCAAACGCAGGGCCGGCCTCGGTCTCGTCGCCGTCCATCCCGCCACCGCCGCCGCGCAGAAGAAGGCCGCCGAGTAACGCATCAGACCCACCGGTCGATTTACCCGTCACGGCCCCATTCCGGGCACAGCCATGACAGGAGAGATCATGTTCGCTCGAATTCTGACCGGTGCCCTGTTGACCGCCGCCGCAACGTTCGCCCTCGCGCCGACCGCGTCCGCCCAGCCGACCCCGGACTGGAACACCTTCTACGACAAGACGGCCAACTTCGTCGCACCGTTCGATCCGGGCGCCTTCGGCGACAAGGGCGACCGGGCACTCGTGCTGAGTCCGTACGGCACCGGCCGGGTCATCGAGTGCAAGGGCGACGGACACTACGTCGCGGTCTACTGCAGGCAGTTCGACGACCAGGGTCGCGAGCATGCCATCACGCAGATCATCTCGGCACCGTTCCGCGGTGTGTACGTGTACAACCCGTTCTGACACACGCCCACGAATTCGTCAGCAACTGTGGCGGATCAGCGTCCGCTCACGCCTCCAGTTTGTAGCCCAGGCCGCGGACGGTGACGAGATGCTCCGGCTTGGCCGGGTCGGTCTCGATCTTCGAACGCAAACGCTTGACGTGCACGTCGAGGGTCTTGGTGTCGCCGACGTAGTCCGCGCCCCACACCCGGTCGATCAGCTGCCCGCGGGTGAGCACCCGGCCCGAGTTCCGCAGCAGGTACTCGAGGAGGTCGAACTCCTTGAGCGGCAGAGTGACGGCCTCGCCGTTCACCTGGACCACGTGACGTTCGACGTCCATCCGGACCGGTCCCGCCTCGAGGACGGCCGAGTCCTGCGCGACGTCGAGTTCGCTGTCGACACCGCGGCGCAGCACCGCGCGGATGCGGGCGATCAGTTCCCGCGCCGAGTACGGCTTGGTCACGTAGTCGTCGGCGCCGAGCTCGAGACCCACCACCTTGTCGATCTCGCTGTCCCGTGCCGTCACCATGATGACGGGGACACCGGACCGGCTGCGGAGCTGCTTGCACACGTCCGTGCCGCTCATGCCGGGCAGCATGAGGTCGAGGAGGACGATGTCGGCACCGGCCCGGTCGAACTCGGCGAGCGCGGACGGTCCGTCGCCCACGATCGTCGTCTCGAACCCTTCCTTGCGTAACAGGAATGCCAATGGGTCGGCCAGTGACTCCTCGTCTTCCACGATCAGCACACTTGTCATCGCTTGGCCTCCATACCGGTTTCTCTCTTCCCGACGTTTCCGCCCTCGGCGTCCACTGTCTCGATGTGTGCAGGAATCTGCAGGGTAAACGTCGAACCTGTTCCGGGCTTGCTCCACAGGTCGATCGATCCGTTGTGGTTGGCGGCCACGTGTTTGACGATCGCGAGACCGAGCCCCGTTCCGCCGGTCGCGCGGGCCCGCGCCTTGTCGACGCGGAAGAACCGTTCGAACACCCGCTCCTGGTCTGCCTTGGCGATGCCTTCGCCACGGTCGGTCACCGAGATCGCCACGTTGTCGCCGCGGATCGACCGGCTCACCGAGACGGGGGTGCCCTTCGGCGAATAGGCGATCGCGTTCTGGACCAGGTTGGACAGCGCGGTGACGAGCAGGGCGCGGTCGCCGAGCACTTCGTAACCGCTGTTGTGGTCCGTGGTGACGGCGATCCCGGCGGCTTCCGCGGAGATCTTGCAACGCTGCAGCGCCTCGTCCACCACCTCGTCGACCGAGACGGCCTCGAGGTCGGGCAGTTTCTCGGCGCCCTGCAGCCGCGACAGCGCGATCAGTTCGGTGACCATCTTGCCGAGCCGCACGGATTCACTGAGCACGCGTTCGCCGAAGTGCCGGACCGAATCGGGGTCGTCCGCCGATTCGAGGAGTGCCTCCGCCAGCAGACCCATCGCGCCGACCGGGGTCTTGAGCTCGTGGCTGACGTTGGCGACGAAGTCGCGGCGGGTCGCCTCCATCCGCACCTGCTCGGAGTCGTCGTCGGCGAACAGGACCACGAAGTTGTGATCTTCCTTGCTGAGCAGACGTGCGGTGCCGCGCACCGCGATCCGATCGCGTCCCCGCTGCGGGTTCTTGGTACTCAGGTCGACCTCGACGGGTTCGCCGGTCTCGAGGACCCGGAGAGCCGCCACCCACGCCCGGTCGTCGACGAGCCGGTTCCGCACCAGGCCCAGCTCCTCCGCCCGGGGGTTGAACAGGACGACGTCGTGGAACTGGTCGACCACGGCGATGCCGCTCTCGGACGCCAGCACGATCAGGTCGAGCACCTGCGACATCGTGAGCCCGGACTGCTCTTCCATGCGCTGCGCCTGCCGGGTGGACAGCATGGGGATCAGCACGCCACCGACGAGGTAACCGACGAAGCCGCCCACGATGGCAAGCAAGACGGCTTGAACAACACTCACGCCTGAATCGTACGTTCGTGCGGCGGGCCGGTTACGCAGGGTCCAGGCATTTCCGCGCACGTCACACGCGGGAACCGGAGTCTTCGTCCGCAGTTAACCTGCCGTTGGCCGGACGTCCCGCGAACGCGACGTCCGGCCGGTCGCACGGGTTACTTCCCGCCCTGGTTCGCGACCGCGGCGGCGCCCGCGGCAGCGGCCTCGGGGTCGAGGTAGGTGCCACCGGGGTTGAGCGGCTTCAGGTTCTCGTCCAGGTCGTAGCGCAGCGGGATGCCCGTCGGGATGTTCAGGCCCGCGATGTCCTCGTCGGAGATTCCGTCGAGGTGCTTGACGAGGGCGCGCAGCGAGTTGCCGTGCGCGGTGATCAGCACGGTCTTGCCCGCCTTCAGGTCGGCGGAGATGGTGTCTTCCCAGTACGGGATCAGGCGGACGACGACGTCCTTCAGGCACTCCGTCAGTGGGACCTCATCGAGGTTCGCGTAGCGGGGATCGGTGTCCTGGCTGTACTCGCTGCCGGCCTCGATCGGCGGCGGCGGGGTGTCGTAGCTGCGGCGCCACAGCATGAACTGCTCGTCGCCGTACTTGTCCTTGACCTGCGCCTTGTTGCGTCCCTGCAGGGCACCGTAGTGGCGCTCGTTGAGACGCCAGTCGCGGATGACGGGAATCCAGTGCCGGTCGGCGGTGTCGAGCGCGATGTTGGCGGTGCTGATCGCGCGGCGCAGCAGCGACGTGTAGAGCACGTCGGGGAGCAGGTTGTGCTCGAGCAGCAATTCGCCGGCGCGCTTGCCCTCGGCGATGCCCTTATCGGTCAGGTGGACGTCCACCCAGCCGGTGAACAAGTTGAGCGCATTCCATTCGCTCTCGCCGTGGCGGAGCAGCACAAGGGTTCCGGTACTCATGCCGTTCATCCTGGCATGCCTCCCGGAACCCTCGCGCCGTGAACCCCTGCCGTCAGCTCCGGCCGGCCTCGCTTGCCCGGAGATCCTTGCGGAGGATCTTGCCCGCGGCGGACTTCGGCACCAGGTCGATGAACTCGACCTTGCGGACCTTCTTGTGCGGCGACACCCGCTCGGCGACGAACGCGATGACCGCGGCCTCGTCCAAGTCGGCGCCGGGCTGGCGGACCACGAACGCCTTCGGCACCTCCTCACCCTCCTCGTCGAGAACCCCGATGACGGCGGCGTCGGCGATCTGCGGGTGCGTCAACAACAACGCCTCCAACTCGGCGGGCGGCACCTGGTACCCCTTGTACTTGATCAGCTCCTTCATCCGGTCCACGATCGTCACCACCCCCTCGGAGTCGACGGTCGCGATGTCCCCGGTGTGCAGGTACCCGTCCGCATCCAGGGTCTCCGCGGTCGCCTCGTCGTTGCCCAGATACCCGGCCATGATGTTCGGGCCCCTGCACCACAACTCACCCGGCGCGCTGACCCCCTCCGCCGGGTAGGCGACCTCCTCCCCGGTGCCCGGGTCGACCAGCTTGCACTCCATGTTCGCGATCGACGGACCCACCGAATCCAGCGCGATGTCGTCACGGTCGAACGGAATCGCATGCGAGACCGGGCTCATCTCCGACATCCCGTACCCCTGCCGCACCCGGCACCCCAGCCGGTTCGCGACGGCCTTGCCCAGCTCCTGATCCAGCGGGGCGGCACCGGAGAAGATCGAATGCACGCTCGACAGGTCGTAATCGTCGACCAGCGGATGCTTGGCCAACGCCACCGCGACCGGCGGGGCGATGAACACATACGTGCACCGCTGCCCGGACACGATCGACAGGAACTCGACCAGGTCGAACTTCGGCATCGTCACCAAGCTCGCCCGGTTGAACAGGGCCGCGTTCAGCAGCACCGTCATCCCGTAGATATGGAAGAACGGCAGCACCGCCAGCAGCTTGTCGTCGGCGCCGATGCCCATCCGCGGGTTGATCTGACACACATTCGCCACCAGGTTGCGATGCGTGAGCATCACCCCCTTCGGCCGGCCGGTGGTCCCCGACGAATACGGCAGCACCGCCAGCTGGGTCGCCGGATCGAACGACACCTCCGGCGCCGGTGCGCCCTCGGCCAGCAGATCGGTCAGCGACGGGTGCCCGTCGGCGCCGTCGAGGACGATCACGTTCTCCACCGGGATCCCGACGCGGGCCGCCGCCTCCTCGGCCTGCGGCAGCAGCGGGGAGACGGTGAACAGGAACTTCGCCTTCGAGTCGGTGAGCTGCTTGGCGATGTCCTCCGCGGTATACAGGGCGTTGATGGTGGTCGCGACACCCCCGGCCCGCAGGATCCCGTGGAACACCGACGCGAACGCCGGCACGTTCGGCGAATGCAACCCCACCACCTCGCCGACCGCGAGACCGCGGGCGGCCAGCGCCCCGGCCACCCCGTCGATCTGGGCGATGAGCGCCTGGTACGTGGTGACCGCGCCGGAGGCACCGTCGATCAGCGCGGGCCGGTCCCCATCGGCCGGGTCGACCTGGCCGAAAAGGAAATCGTAGACACTGAGGTTCGGAATCTCGACGTCCGGAAACGGGCTCTTGAAGCTCACTGGGGCCTCTCCCTCGAAGTGTTGCAGCAGCA
>NZ_LTCZ01000121.1:0-1492 GCF_001583455.1 Rhodococcus sp. LB1
GCGACGATGTCTTCGCGGACAGACGACTGAAACTGTTCTGCTTCTTTGACGAGTGACAATGCATGGATCAACGCTTGCCGGCCGGCGGCGGTCAGCGCAATTCCTTTGGCGCGTTGCCGCGGTGGCGGACACCGAGCACCGTTCGGCCGCCCCGGTGATCGTTCCCTCGGCGGCCACGGCAATGAAGTATTCGAGCTGCCGAAGGGTGTATCGCACGTCGTCCATCAGCGTAGGGTAACTGCGTCCGACAGCTCTGCCGGACCATCCGCCGGACATGGCTTGTCCGGGTCGGTTCGTGGGCAGCCGTCCTCGTGATCGCCTGACCGCTCGCCCCTCCCGGACACCGTTGCCGCGGTTACGTGCGCAACCTGGTTTGGACGTTCAGCGCAACAGTTTTCGTCATCGCGCAGAGTGATCAGGGTCACGATCTTTCGGGTCAGTATGGTCGTTGACACGATCTTATGTCTAGCCGTCGCACCGCTCCTCAGCCGGAGTTGAGGCGTGAGACCACGCTCCCGCGTCTGTCTCCCACTCCGCGTGACGTTCTGCGTTCGCAATGGTCCCGAGGCTCCAGTCGTATCAGGTCTTGTTCGGTGGTCAGGTCTGGATGCATTCCCGTACTCGGCGAAGCGCACGCTCGAGAAGCTGGGTTTCCGACGCGGAGGGGCCGATCATGGAGACCTCGGCACCGTGGTCGAGGTGCACCACGTCGATACACATCCTGCTCCCGCGCCGGAGGACCGATACCGAGCATCCCTCGGTCACGAGGTCAGGCATGTTGCACCACTCGCGCATGTGGTTCGTCACGGCGGATCGCTCTTCCGACGAGGCGGCGCAGCTGGTGCCCAGCCTTGTCGCTGGTGGTGCTGACTTGGCGGTAGTCCTTGCGGCCGTCACGCCGTTTCATGTCGCTGATCGCGTTGAGGGCATCGACGTCCTCCTGGAACGCCTGCCTGGTTCCTGTCAGCAACTGCTCGGTGACCGAGTCATCGCCCACAGCGAAGTCGCGGGAGATGACCCAGAACTGATGGAGTTCGTTCTCGCTGATCGGTGTGATCGCGTGGATGACGTACAGGTTGTAGTCGGTACGGTCGGTTTCCGGCTGCAGGTCGACCAGTCGGCCGAGCGCCAAGTGGATGGCCGGAGTCGGAACCGTCGCCACGGCATGTCGATCCACGGTGTGTCCGACGAGACCCATTACTCGCGCATACAGCCCCGGCGGCTCGTGATTCTCGAGCAACCGTACTGTGCGCACCGTCTCGTCCGAGAGTTCGACTTGAACGGGCACCGACGCCCAGGCATCGGTGCCGAGATTGCCGGCATGCAGGTAACTGAAGTGCGTGAGATCCAGCAAGTTCTCGTGTAGGTCCAGGTAATTCGCTTCGATCTCGTAGTGCCCGGTGATAACGGTCCAGCCGTCACCAGTCATCGGGCTGGTGTCTGGCACCGTGGTGGGGTCCGCTGCGTCAGGATCCCCGGTCCAGATCCACAG
>NZ_LTCZ01000121.1:1588-14648 GCF_001583455.1 Rhodococcus sp. LB1
ACAGGGCTGCCGTCTGCGCGCCTGTAGAGCAGTACCGGCCGATCCGCAATCCAGCGGGAGGTGAAGGTTCGGGTCACCTCCTCTCTGAGTGCGGCAACCCACCACAATTGCCTCGGATACGAGCTGGAATGGTTGTCGGACATTCAAGCGGCCTTTCTTCTGAGCGTGCGAGTGGATGTCACGCAGGTGTCGAATCCTTCGACATCGCCTGCGACCCTTCCGTTGTCGGACTGTCGTGGTCAGTTCGGGTTCGAAGGAGCGATGCGCCGACGAGTCCCACGAGGGATGCCGCAGCAAGGTAACCGGCCACCGAGAGAAGCGAACCGGTCGCGGTTTGCAGCCACGTGGCGATCATCGGCGCGAAACCGCCGCCCAGGATGGACGCTGCTGCGTAGGCGACTGACGCACCGCTGAACCGGACTTCGGTCGGGAACGCCTCGGCGAGGGTTGCCGCTTGGGGCCCATACATGAGTCCGAGAGGAACGGTGAGTACAACCAGCGCGCCGGCGATCAGAATTACCTCAGCGCTCCCGACCGCCAAGAACAGTGGTACCGACCAGAGGAACGTCAGCGCCGATCCCCACCGCAGAACCCGTTGTCGACCGAATCGGTCCGACGCGGCGCCGCCGAGGATTGTGGTGACAACCCACAACGCAGATGCGATCAAGACTGCCGAGAGAACTACCGTTCGGTTCATCCCCAGAGCCGACGTCGCATACGAAAGCACGTATCCGCCCGTGGAGAGGTACCCGGCGATGCTGCAGCCGGTCACGATCAGCGTGCACAACAGCAGCGGTTGCCGGTGCGCCCGGAAGAGGGTGAGCAGTGGAAGTGCCGGCCCGGATTTGCGTGCACGCATCTGCTGGAACTCCGGACTCTCATCGACGGTGCGACGGATTACGACACCGATCACGAGAAGCAGGACGCTGAGGAGGAAAGGAATGCGCCAACCCCAGGCCAAGAACTGTTGCTCGTTGAGCAGTCCGCTCAGCAGGGCCAGAACTCCTGTGGACAGGAGCATTCCGGCCGGAACGCCGACCTGCGGGAATGAGCCGAAGAAGCCCCGACGGTTCTGCGGAGCATGCTCGACCGCCATGAGCGCCGCGCCGCCCCACTCGCCGCCGGCGGAGATCCCCTGCAGGATCCGTAAGCCGACGAGCATGATCGGTGCCGCGACACCAATCTGGTCGTACGTGGGAAGAAGGCCGACGAGCATCGTCGATATCCCCATCAGTAGCAGCGACGCGACCAGAACGACGCGTCTGCCCAGACGGTCGCCGGCGTGCCCGGCGATGATGGCACCGAACGGGCGGAAGATGAACGAAATGCCTACCGTGGCGAACGCAAGGAGAAGGCCTGCACCGGACTCCAGCGGCGCGAAGAACAGCCCGCCGAAAACCAGAGCTGCCGTGTTGGCATAGATGAAGAAGTCGTACCACTCGATGGTCGTCCCGATCGCAGTGGCGGCGATCACGCGCCGCTGCTTCCGGGTCGTGTGTAAATGCTGTGTTTGCGACATTTTACGTTCCTTTTTGCCGACGGGCGGTCCGGCTCGCCCCGGACTCATGAGCCGAACCGGACTTGAACGGGCAGTGCCCGCATCGAAGTATGACCCGCGCCACAAGGCAGGAAAAGCATAAGTATCATCGCAACATCCAATAGTCAGTAGCGAAAGGTCGCCCGCACGTGCCGCCGACGCTGAGGGCATGACCAGCGGCGATGGCGTTGCGGCGGCACCCGGCCAACCGCCAGCGAACCGATGACCCCGTCCGTGCATGCGATGGCCGGCACAGAGATCGTTCGGGGGATTCAGTTGTGGAGCGGGCGGTGGGTGGCAGGCTCGATCTGTCCGGAGGACCTGCCCGTCTCTCACATCGCAACGCAACGTGTCGCTGGGCCGACTCGAACACCGGGCTCTGTATCAGGGCCGGCTCGTGTGCGCGGCGCCGGTAGTTGGGGCAGCCCGCACGCCCAGCTGTTGCACCCGGTGGGCCGAGGAACGAATCTGCTGGGCGCCGCAGAGCATGGCCTCGTGTTCGGCAGGAGTCAGGGTCACTTCGGCGATGGTCTCTACCCCTCGGTTACCGAGCCGGACGGGCGCTCCGATGAAGACGCCCCTAACTCCGTACTGCCCATCGAGGTGAACGGTGCACGGCATCAGTTGTCCGGTGGGGTTATATAATTCGGCGATCATTCGAGCAGTGCACGCCGCCGGCGCGAGAGATGGTGTTGCCGTGCGCAATCCCTGAACGATCTGATGAGCCTCCTGGCGAGCTATCTCGACCATGGAGCGAATTTCCACGCCGGTCAGCAGAGACGCGATCGGGGTCCCGTCTACGATTGTTTCGTTGGAGGCACAGAACATTCGGGAACCGTGCTCACCGAGGACAATCGCGGAGACATTGCGGCGGGCGGTACCCATTTCTCGCGCAAGCACGGTCGCTAATCGGTTCGAGTCCAACAGTCCTGCCGACCCGAGCACGCGCGACGCGGCGAACCCGGTCGACTCGTACACGACGTGGCACATTTGCTCGACCGGATTGGTCACCACGACGACGACCGCACTCGGTGACACAGATGCTGCTCGTTGTGTGAGTTCACCGATCATCGCCCGATTCGCGTGAGCTTGGTCGGACCGGGTGGAGCCCGGGCGGTAGGGGACACTGCTCGCCACGACAACCATGTCCGACTCGGCCGTCTCCTCCACGCAGGAGGTTCCCACCACCGTTGCTGGGCTACCGGTGCGCTCTGCACTGTGAATGATATCGAGGGCCTTGGCTGCCGCCAGATCAGGGACTGACGAGTAGAGGATCAACTCGCCGATTTGATTCGAGTCGAACAGCCGCTGGGTTATTGCTGTGCCGACATTTCCCGCCCCCAGCACCGTCACTCTTGGCTTCTGAGTTGTATCGGATGGTGTCACAGAAGAACTCATTCTTCTGCGCGATGTTTTCGTCATCCCGGAATCGTGGTGGGCGTATCCATGGCTGACTGTTGTGTCACCGGTGTCTGGCTGGGATGACTACCACGATGAAGAAGGATGCATGTCAGCATGACGAGGCAGCCGCCGATGACATAGACCGACACGGCCACAGCGCTCCCGGTTTCCGCATACAGGAAGGTTGCGATGAACGGGGCCAGGCCTCCGCAGAGGACGCTGCCGAGTTGGTACGCCATGGAGATTCCGGTGTATCGAATCTGGACCGGAAATGCTTCGGAGAGAATCGGCGGGACCACAGCCCACGCGAACATGGTTGCCGCCGACGCCAGTGCCGTCGCAACGAAGGCGAGGCCGACGTTTCCTGTGTCGAACAGCGGGAAGAACATCACACCCGCGACGGCCATCGCGATCGCACTGACCACCGCCATCGCGCGATGTCCACGTCTGTCGGCGTGCGATGCAAGCAGTGGCAGCACGATCAGCTGAAGGCCGCATACACCGACGCCCACCCAAAGCAACTCGTTTCTCGAGTATCCCACCGTATGTGTCCCATACGAGAGAGCCCACGTCAGGACCAGGAACGACAGGATGCCCGGCACGCCCGCGATGAACATCGTGCGGAGTAGCGGCAGCTTGTGCCCGCGAATGAGATCGACGACCGGAATCCTCTGCGACTGGTTCTCTGCCGCCAACTCGAAGAGTGGGCTTTCGTTCACACTCCGTCGTACGTACAGACCGACGCCGATGAGCACAACGCTCGCAAGAAATGCGATTCGCCATCCCCACTCGACGAACGCGTCGCCCGTTGTCGTCACGAGCAGCAACAGCATCAAGTTCGTCAGCATGAGACCAGCGGGCGAGCCCATCATTGGTGCGACCCCGTAGAGAGCCTTCTTCTTCGGCGGTGCGAACTCGACTGCCATGGTTACCGCGCCACCCCACTCGGCGCCGACCCCGAGCCCCTGGACGAGTCGCAATGCTGTCAGGAGTATGGGCGCCCAGATACCCGCCGCCTGGTAATTGGGCACAAGTCCGACAAAGACAGTCGCGGTCCCCATGACAATGAGGGAGAGTACGAGCATTTTTTTGCGACCGACTCGATCGCCGAAGTGCCCAGCGACGAATCCACCCACCGGCCGGGCGACAAACCCCACCGCGAACGTGGCGAACGCAGCGAGTTGGCTGGCGGTGCTGCTCTCGGAAGGGAAGAATTGCGGACCGAAGATCAGCGCCGCGCAAGCGGCATAGATGTAGAAGTCGTACCATTCGACGGTGGTGCCGATAAAGGTAGCCCAAACTACCTTACGGGCCTGTTGTGTGGTCTGTTTCGCCACGTGAGGTTGATCTGAGTGAGTGGACTGCGTCATCGTATGCTCCTGAGTGGGAATTGCACGGGATCCTCGCGGTCGTGTCGGATGAATCGAACGGGTGCCTGTGGTCGAAGTCGTCAGATCGATGTCGTCGCGTGAATAGACGTGGCTGTCACCTGTCCCGCCGGAACTACGCTGTCCCTGCTGATATCGGCAACCGACTTGTTCCCGGATAGTGCTAGAGCAGAGTCGATTTCGGCCAGCATCTGACGAATCACCCGCGCAACACCGGGAGCACCGGCGACGGCCAGACCATAGGCGTAGGGCCGCCCGACCAAGACGCCGGACGCGCCCAACGCCATAGCCTTGAGGACGTCGCTTCCCGATCGAATCCCGCTATCGAAAAGCACGGGGATCTCACCGCCGACGGCGCGGGCGATGGCAGGCAACGCATCGAGAGCTCCGATCGCTCCATCGACCTGACGTCCACCGTGATTGGAGACGACGATGCCCGCGGCGCCGCAGGATTGGGCAATCAGTGCGTCCTCGGCATCGAGGACCCCCTTGATGAGGACGGGCAGTCGAGTGCTCTCGATCAGCCGCGCAACGTCATCCCATGCTAGGTGTGGGACCAGCATGGTGCGGAGGAACTCTCGACCGAGCTCCGCGACGTCATCGACGTTGACACCGCTTCTGAACACGGGGTCGGTTCTGAAGTTCGCCAACCCCATCCCCCGCAGGAACGGGAGATAGCTCTTCGCGAGGTCCCGGGGGCGAAATCCCGGCAGGGTGGTGTCGAGGGTAACGACGAGCGCGGAGTATCCCGCGTCCTCGGCTCGGCGTATCAGGCTCGCGTCGACGTCATGGCGGGCGCCGGGGTAGAGCTGGAACCACCGGGGAGCTTCTCCCATGACGGCTGCGATGTCTTCGAGAGAGGTCGAGGATGCGGTGCTGGCGATGAACGGAACTTGCGCTTCCGATGCTGCTGCGGCCGAAGCGAGTTCCGCGGCTGGGTGAAGAATCTCCTGCACTCCGATCGGGGCGAGCATGATCGGACCGGGGGTCGGGGTGCCCAGGATTTCGGTGTGGAGCCGCCGTTCAGGGGCGGTCCGCAGCATGCGGACCCGCAGCCGCCAGTTGTCGAACGCAGTGCGGTTGGCACGCGCCGTTTCCTCGCGGCCCGCTGATCCCGCTACGTAGTCGAACGCTTCTGTAGACAACGAATTTCGCGCCCGATCGGCCCACTCCTCATATGTGAGCGGCCATCGTCCCGGCTGGTCCTCGGTGTAGATTTCCAAAGCCAGATCGGTGCTGAATGTTGTCACTGATTTTCTCCCATCGTTGCCGAGTGCACGACCGCCCGGCGTCGCGTCTCCGACGTCGCCCCCTGAACCGATGCTCATGAGACGCAGGTCATAGTGAGATCACTATGACCTGCACCAAAATCTTTGTAAACAGGGGATTTAAGCGATGAAATCACAGATGCGCTTAGGTTTGCTCTCCGGCGATCGCCTTCGATGAGATGACAGCGCGAAGCGTCACACTGCGTGTCACGACCCGCCAGGTCTCGGTATGGAGGTCGGCACCATGACGTTTGAGAAGCGGGTGTCGCCATTCGCTGAGGGCTCTTCCGCCAACGACCGCTGGAGCATGTTCAGTGGGACGCCAGCCGGCGCTTAGCCGGGTCTCCCTGCTGCGGCCGGCCGCATCGGCCATGCTGGCGACGTATTGGTTGGACATGCTTGCCGTTGCCGAACTGTCCGCGTCAGCCGCCGATCGCTCCCATACTGCGCACAGGAGGTGCGAAGCTGGCGGCATCGATGCCGTGCCCCGCCCACTTGTTCCACATGGCGCCGCGCCACAGCTGCGCCAGTTGCTCGTCGTCTGCCCCGGACCGCATCGCACCGCGCAGGTCGATCTCGGTGTCGCTGAATAGGCACGACCGGACTGTGCCTTCCGCGGTCAGCCGCGTGCGATCGCAGTCGGCACAGAACGACCGCGTGACCGAGGCGATGATGCCCACTGTCGCGGTGCCGCCGTTCACCCGCCATAGCCCCGCCGGCGCCGCTTGGTCGTCCCGGCCGATCTCCTCGAGTTCGAAGCGCTTACCCAGCACGGAGAGCAGCCGGTCGGCGGAAACCATGGTCTCGCGCGCCCATTCGTGGTCGGCGTCGAGTGGCATCTGCTCGATGAACCGCAACTCCACCCCCTCGTCCAGGCACCATTGCAGCAGGTCCGTCGCTCCGCTCAGCGTCTCGGGCATGAGAACCGCATTGATCTTCACCGGGGCAAGCCCGGCAGCGACCGCGGCCCGGATACCGGCGAGCACCGACGGCAACCGATCTCGCCGGGTCAGCGACGCGAAGTGCCCCCGGTCGACGGTGTCGAGGGAGACGTTGATCCGGGTCAGGCCGACGTCGGCGAGTCTGCGCACCCGATGCTCGAGCCCGACCGCGTTGGTGGTCATAGCGAGCGGAATGCCCGGCACCTTCTCCGCGCACCCGGCGATAATCCGCTCGAGGTCCGCACGCATGAGCGGCTCGCCGCCGGTGAACCGCACTTCACGGACCCCGAGGCGCTGGACGGCGAGCTCGACCAGTCGGACGATTTCGCCGGTGGTCAGCAACTGCCGGGGCGGGATGGCAGGCAGACCTTCCTCGGGCATGCAATAGGTGCAGCGCAGGGAGCACTTCTCGGTGATCGACACGCGTAGGTCCCTGGCCACCCGGCCGAAGCGGTCGACCAGATGAGGAACCTCAGGCCGTCCTGCCAGTGAGCGAGAGGATCGCACAGTGGGGATGCCCATTTCGACCGTGGTCATCGCGTAGCCCTTCGCTCCCTTGTCGCCCGACTCGATTGCTGTTCACTGGCACCGCAGTCGGAGTACGACGCGAGTGCGCTGATGCATGCTTTCTGCGGTCAGATGGTGATGCAAATCTTGCCGAGATGACGGCCGGCCGCTTGGTGTTTGAAGGCATCGGCGAGGTCAGCGAGTTCGAAGATGGTGTCCACTACTGGTCGCAGACTTGAGTTTTCGAGTGCGTCGATCATGTCGAGTTGATCGCGCCGGCTTCCCACAAGGAGGGCCCGGATTCGCACCTGCCGCGCGAGTGCCAACCCGAGCGGCACCGAGGCTCCCATACCGCTGAGGACACCGATCAGCGCAATCCGCCCGCCGGTTGCAGCGGCGATCATGGACTGCTCGAGAGTTTGGGCTCCTCCGACCTCGATCACGTGGTCGACCCCGCGGCCACCGGTGACCGCGCGGACCTCCGCACCCCACTCTGGTGTGGACCGGTAGTTGATGACGTGATCGGCGCCGAGCTGCTTGAGCAGGGCTTCTTTGTTCGCGGTGGACGTTGTGGCTATGACAGTTGCGCCGACGAGCTTGGCGAACTGCAGGGCAATGATCGAGACGCCGCCGGTCCCTTGTACGAGCACCGTCTCGCCGGGGTGCAGGTTTCCCTCGGTGAACAGGGCCCGCCAAGCGGTGACTCCGGCGGTGGTGAGTGTGGCGGCCTCCGTGTGGCTGTATCGGTCTGGCGCACGGGTGAAGGCCGCTACTGGCATCGTGACCTCTGTACGGGCGAACCCATCGATACCGTCACCGGGAACGGTGTCGAAGCCATCTACCGTCGGTCGTCCCTCCGGCCAGCCTGGGAAGAATGTACTCACGACGTGGTCGCCGGCCTCCAACTCCGTGACGCCAGGTCCGACCTCGAGGACGACACCGGCACCGTCGGAGAGTGGGATCCGGTCTGCGCTGGGCCCGGTGAGACCACTGACGACTGCATAGTCGTGGAAGTTGAGTGAGCTGGCGTGCACGCGAACCCGCACTTCTCCGGAGTCCGGGGGGCGGGATGGCAGCTCGATGCGAGTGATCTTGTCGAGGCCTCCACCTCGGCGAACTTGCATCGCCGTCACGTTCACGTGCTCTCCCTTCTCCAGATATGCCGAGTTGGCGGCAGGTATTCCAGGTAGTTGGTGGTGGTCAATGCGGACTCCGAGATGGTGCGATCCAATCGAACCCTCCGGTCTGCATACAGGTTCGGTGCTGCAGTCACCATCGCGCGTACGACATGGTCATGACCCACGGTAGGGTGCCGGCCCCGCGCTGGGAATAGAGCTTCGTCGCGATTGAACTGCGTCGAAGAGCCGCCTTGAGATGGGGCGAACGGCTTAGCCTGCGCGGGTGATCCGGTACGACGGGTAGGCCGCTTCACGGGCCCATTATGATGCGTGCAACGGATCGGCGCCCGGTGAAATGCGGCCGCAAGATCTCGCACCGCGCAGGGCCTTTCACTGACTTCGATTGCTGCAGAACTGATTGCTCAACCACCGGTCGACGCGCCTGTCACACTGAAGATTGAGCCGGCGAATGTGTCCGGGTGCTCGACATATCTCTTCACCGGTTCGGCTCCTCTTGGCCATTTATGAGCGGGAGGTACGGCCATACCCGTGCGCGCCGCCTCCTCGCCTTTCGAAACGGGTACGGATTCAATCTCGTCTTACTGCCGATCTGGGTGGGTCCAGGCATCGGAACGGTCGACGGTGCACCGGTGCCTATTCTCCGAGGCGATCTAGGCGCGCGAGCACCGTGTCGGCGATGTCTCTTGGGCCGTACTGTCCAGGGTTGGCGCGCATCGAGGCGATCAGAACGCTGATAGCGGGTTCGGCGTCTCGTATCCATTGATCCAGACCTACCGCCAGACAACGATCCAGGACTGGCACTAGCTGGTGCACACCATCCTCGATCCGTCCGGCGACGGCGAGGCATTCGCACACGAGAAGGTCGGCATTTAGTCGGGCACGAGGACGGGCGCTACCGTCGATGGACTCCGCAAGCGTGAGGGCTCGCCGGACCGCAGCATCATTGGCGGCGCTTGTCCCTGTTCGCAGCGCTGAACGGATCGCCGAGTCCTCACGCATCTCGGCTGTGACTTGGACGATGCCGTTTACTTCGGTGGGAAAGTCGAGGCCACCGCCGGTACCGGACTCTGTGGGGGACGTGCTGGGGACGTCGATACCGCATCGGACCCGTTCGTTGTCTATCCGCGCTGCCAGCCGAGCCAGGTTCAGACGGCTCGCTAGGTCGGCACCTTCGTCGAGGCGTTGTGCTGCCACGTCGCGGTGACCGAGTGCAGCCTTGACCCGGGCGCCGGTCCCGTACGTGGCAGCCATGAAGTCGACGATGCCGCCCTCGGCGCCGAGCGTGTAGCTGCGATCGAGATAGTTCTCTGCTTCGGTGAGATGTCCCTGTTCGTAGCGGAGCTCACCAAGCAAGGCCCCGGTGAGTCGCCCACTGTACGACAGCATCCCGTCGGCGTCTGTCGCCAACTCCAGGGCATGCCGATAGCTTCTTTCTGCGGCATCGAGATCCAGTTGCTCGCGTGCGGCGATGCCGGCCAGACAGTAACCGTAGATCACGCTGAAGGGACCCGCGGAGCGCTGGTGGTAGGGGCGCGCCCACTCCTGCCACTGTCGGGCGGCTGAGAAGTCGAACCGGTGGATCGCACTGGTCGAACCCAAATCCGCCGTTCCGCACAGCACCCACGGCCGTAGCGAATCGGTCCTGGATGCGCCGAGGGCAACGGCTGCATCGACCCCTTCCAACTCGTCGTCGAAGGCTGCGTTCGTGGCTCGAATCAATACCGCTTCGACGGCGCGGTCGCTGACCTCAGTGTCCTCCCCACCATTGGCCGCACCGGGATCCTCGTGCGCGAGGGTGAGAGCGCGCTCAGCCTCCGAGCGATGATGCAGCAACGAGTGCGCCCAGGCCAGCATGATCTGCAAACTCGCGTGATCGGCCGCGCCTTTGGCCGGAAGTTTCTCGGCGAGACCAAGCAGTGTCGCCATCCGGGCGTGCTCGAGCAGATCGAGGGCAACACCGTCGACGAGTGTGATGGCGCTGTCTTCTTCTCCTGCTTCGAGATAATGGTCGACCGCCGCACTGATTTGCCCGTTCTCTGCCGACCACTCGGCGGCCCGTCGATGCAGGTCGTCGGCACGTGCCGAGTCGTCGCGCTGGAGGCGACGACGGAGGAACTCCGCAAACAGCGGGTGGTAGCGGAACCATCTGGCGTCGTCGTCGAGACGGCGGAGAAACAGATCGCGCGCCTCAATCTCCTCGAGCATGGCTTGCCCGCGCCTTTGTCCGGTCAACGCATCGGCCAAGACGCCGCTGATGCGCTCGGGGATTGCCGTCGCGAGCACGAAATCGAGTGTCGCCGAATCGAGACCGTTCAGCACATTCTCGGCGAGGTATTCGCCGATCTCGCGGTGACTGCCCGACAGATGCTCGATCAGCTCCCGCGGGTCCGGTCGTTCCCGAAGGGTTAGTGAAACCAGTTGCAATGCCGCGGCCCAGCCGTCCGTGGTTTGCTCGAGTTCGGCGACCTCGGTGTCCTTCAGCTCGAGACCACTGTGCTGGACCAACAACTTTCCCGACTCTTCCCTGTCGAATCGGAGCGCGACCGCGTCGAGCTCGATCAACTCGTCGCGTACACGCATCGCGCTCAGGGGCAGGCCGAGCCGGGTACGGCTGGTCACGATCAGTTGCAGGTGATGGCAGCCATGCTCGAGTAGGAATGCGAGCGCGGACCGGGTGTCCTCATTCGTGACGCGATGCCAGTCGTCGATGACGAGGGTGACGTGCTCGTCGACGGTATGGAGCCGGTTGATCAGCGCGGTGAGTACGTACCGGTGCACCGCTTCGCCGTGCCCCTCGAGTTCCCGGATGAGTTCTGAACCGAGGTCGGGCTGCGCCAACCCGATCGCCTCGACAAGATGCGCAAGAAACCACACAAGAGTGTTGTCGTCGTTGTCAATTGACAGCCACGCCACCTTGTAGCCCTCGCCACGCAACACGTCGGTCCGCTGCGCAGCCAAGGTGGTCTTGCCGTATCCGGCGGGTCCGTGAATGAGCACCAGGCGCGGCCGACCACCTCCCGCATCGAGACGCTCGAGCAACCGAGTGCGCGCAACCATTGGGTGCAGCGTCACCGGCGGCCGGTACTTCGTGGGAGCGCGTGGAGGCTGATTCCGGGACGTCGGACGAAACGCGCGGCGGCGAACATACTCCGCAGTGTGATCGACCGACGAGTCCGCGGTCGCACGCACGGGTGCCTGATCCTCTCCCGTCAGGGGCAGCGGGATGTCGACGACCGGAGCACCGATCAGATCCGCTGCACCGCGGAGTTGCTCCCCGAGCGTTTCCGCCGAGGGCGGTCGCGCGGCAGGATCACGCGTCATCGCCGCTTCGATCACCGCACACACTGGGTCCGGAAACCCCTCCTCGCGCAGATCAGGTACCGGTGCGGTGCTGATCCGCAGCAACTGCGCCACCAACTGCTCCCCTCGGCGCCGACCGAACGCAGAACGTCCCGCCAACGCCGTGAAAAGGGTTGCCCCGAGACCGTAGACATCCGACGCGGTCGATGCGGCACCCCCACCGAGCAGCTCCGGGGCCGTGTACGCGGGCGAACCGAGGACGAGACCGCGAGTGGTGTCATCGCCCCCGGCGATCCGGGCGATACCGAAATCCGTCAACTGCGGCTCCCCGTACTCCGTAAGGAGGATATTGGCGGGCTTAACATCCCGATGCAGTACACCGGCGCGGTGCGCCGTTTCCAGCGCACCGGACATCTTCACTCCGACCGCCAGCGCTTCCGCAACGGACAACGCCCCGTGCGCCCCGATCCAAGACTCGAGTGAATCTCGGCGATGGAACGGCATCACGATGTACGTCCGCCCAGCTTCCGTGATCCCAGCCTGCAACACATGCACGATGTTCGGATGCCCAGACACCCGGCCCATCGCCTGCTGTTCGCGGAGAAACCGAACACGGTCGACCGGATCATCGGAATCGGCGCTGAGCACCTTCACAGCTACGACGCGATCAAGAGCGGGTTGTCGGCAGCGGTACACCACACCGAACCCGCCACGACCGGCTACGTCGTCGACCTCGAACCCCTTAGATCTGAGTTCCGCGACCACATCACTCTCGTCCGCGCGCCGCTGAGTGCGTTCGGATTCGTCACCGGCCATGACACACCGTCGACGCGCGCCACACCAAATGACACCTGCTCCCGGCCCCCCGACTTCCGTCCATGGGACTCACCTCACGTGATCGGCTCGTCCCAATTCTAGATACGCCCTCACCCGGTTCCCAGAAGAATACCGAGATCCTCTCGTGACGCTCTGCGCCTCCCAGAACGATTTGCAGCGATCACTACCGTTCACAGGTAGCGCCCCGCAGCGACCGGAATAGGGTGTGATTGGAGGCCCCTCTTACGTGTGATTACCGGACAGTCAGTTCGTGGAGTTACCCAGGCCCGCATTATTGCTCGCCATAGGTGAACACCCCTCCATCCATCCAGGCGGTGCACGGTCACGTCCCCACAGTGCAGGGCGACGAGGTCGCTGCGCCGGAACGCGCCGGCGAACCCCATCAACAGCAGCGCACTGTCGCGGCGTTCGTGTACCTCGGTGGCCCAGCCGGTAACAGCTTGCCGGGCGGATCGGACGATGGTGACGATGTCCGAGGTCAGCAACGGCGCGGGGGGATTGCGGGGCCGGTCGCCGTTGGTGGCGTAGGTGCGGCGAATCCCCGACAACGTCGCGGTCACCAGTGCCTCGGTGCACGGGTTTCGCAGGTTCGCGGTGCGGTGGTAGTGACCGATCACCGACACCCACCGGTTCAACGTCGACGGCGAGTACGCCTTCTCCCCCACCTCGGTGAGGGTGTCCGCGGCATCGACCAGATACGCGGCCACCGTCGCCGGGTGCGCCGGCAACGACGGGTGGCCGT
>NZ_LTCZ01000122.1:0-34285 GCF_001583455.1 Rhodococcus sp. LB1
CCGGCGGGGCTGATGGCCACGCGGTATTCGTGGTTCTTGATCTCGCGGGGGATGCCGATTTTCACGGGTAAAGCTCCTGAGCCTGTGGGTGTGGGTTGTGCGCGACGGGAGTCGCGGCGAACGGTGAATGTGAGGCGCATCACTTCATCGCGGAACCAAGTATGAATATTCGCCAATTCAGTGCCAAGAGAACTGCAGATAATTCTGTTTGGAAGCGTGTCGGATGCTGAAGATTCAGTTCGAGGAGTGGATGCGGCCCCGGAACCGAAGCATGTTCAGGAGTCGAGCGATCACCCGAGCCTGCCCAACCGCCGGGGACATGGGCGGGAGGACATCCGGGTCGCATCGACGCAGCGGGGGCTGTCCGATCCAGCTGGGTCGGCCGCGGACCTGACAACCTGTCCTGCGTGGTCGCCGCACGGGTTGTGCAGGACCACGAACAGCGAGTACAGCGAAAGATATGACGTCGACGAAGTGGACGCGGTGGTCGCCGTTGGCCGCCGCCGCGGTGCTCGTCGTCGTGCTCGCGGCGAGCGGGATAATTCCCGTCTGGCCGGGACTGCTGCACCTTGTTGCGCTGCCGCCGCTGGATCAGTTCGCGGACCTGCGACTTCTGCTGGTACGTACTGCCTCGTGGCCCCAGTTCCTGATGTTGCTGGCCGTGGTGTCGGCCGCGCGGGTCATGTTGATGGCCTGGCTTCTCGGTGGACTCGATGCCCGACGCCTCCGCTTCGCCGCGGTGTTCTACGCGACGGCGTTCGGCCCCGTCCTCCTGGCGACGCTCGGTGACGCGACCGCCTACGCGACGCTGTACTCGCGGGCGTTCTGGCCGGCGGTGGCGCTGGTCGGGCTGCTGGTCCTGATACTCGGCCCGGTCCCGTGGCAGGGTGGGGTGACCCTGCGCGGGGCGATGGCGCGGGTGTGGCGTCGCGGCCTGCGGATCGAGGTGATGGCGCCGTACTGCGCGGCGGTCCTCGGGCTCGGCGCTCTGGCCGACCGGGCCCCGGCCGTCACTGTGCTGCTCGTGCCGATCTCGGCTGCGGCGACAGGGCTGACGGTGTGGGCGATGGACCGTGCGCCGCTCACCCGGCCCGTCACTGCGCTCGCTGCCGTCCTCGTCGCATTGAGTGTGATGTCGGTGGTCTTTGTTCAGACACGACGGTATGACGATCCGGAACCCGGGTCACGACAGGCCGGTTCGCTGTTCATCATGTCCGGAATCAATTCGCGTTCGGGTCAGGGGAGCATCCACCGGGCGGACGTGCACCGGCTGGGTTACGAATGCGATCAGGTCTATTACTTCTCCTACGCCGGCCCCGGTGACGGGCAGCCTCAGCGCGACTCGACGTGTCCGATCAGATCGGGTGCCCCGTACGAACCTGCCGACACCCAGCGCCCCGTCGAGGAACAGGTCGCCTTGTTTGCCGAACAGACCGCAAACCTGCAGCGGCCGTTGGTCGTTGCCGCACATTCCCATGCCGCCTGGATTGCGTGGGAAGCGGTTGCCACGGGTCGGGCGCGGGTCGACGTGCTGGTGCTGGTGGGTGTCTTTCCGGAAACCCCGCTCGGCTTTCCGCCTCCGGACGTCGACCGACGGGGCAGGGTGTTCGGCGACCTGTTGCGCTGGGCGGCGCCCGCGACCGACATCGTCTTCTTCCACTTCGACCCCGATACGCCCGCGGCGCGGCAACTGCTCGGCACCGCGGGCAGTGCCCAGGCCATTCTCGGCGAGCCGCTGCCCGGGGAGGTGCGTGTTCTGAGTATCACCTCGGCTGCCGACCTTCCACTGATGCCGCACGGCTGGCGGCTGGACGTCGCACGCAATGGCTGCCCGGTCCGCGCCGAACACTCGTCGCTGCCGACATCGGCTGCCTTCGACGACGAGGTGATCCGGTTCCTGGACCGCCGGGATCCTCCACCGTGCCCGATGTGGCGGGACTGGGGTGCGGTCGTGATGCAGGCGTTCGGGGTACCGCCGAGCGTGAGCTGACCGGCACCGTGGCGAACCAGCTGTCTGATCGACGACACACAATTGTGTCGAAGCGGACGGGGCGATTTCTCGGACGCCGGAGCACGGCCCGGAGTTAAATGGAATGACAAAGGCGTAAAGGATTTCGGCAGCGAGTAAGCCCAACTCAAGGTCCGCCGCCGCCCGCTCCGGTGTCGTCCCAACCGTGCGGGAGGCATAGCGTCGGGGTGCACGATGATCGAAGCAGTGACAGGGCTCCTTGCGAGGAGAACCGAACCCGCCGATGCCCGCCCCGACCCGCCCGAACACATCGATCACCACGAACGTGTCCGCGGTGTCGCACTCGGACGACTTCTTGCGGTCGCGGCCCTGACACCAGCCCAGGCTGCGTTACTCGTCACGGATGCGCTCGATCAACTCGAACCTGCGCGCAGCGAAGGGCCCTACCCACTCCACCTCCGGGACGTGACGGTGTCCGAAAGCGGACAGCTCACGATCGGGTGCACGGGCAGTGCGTCACGGCAAGGCATGAGCGAGGCGGTGATCGAGCTCGTCCGACGTATCGCGACGAACTGTCGCGGTTCGGCATTGGCCGACCGGTTGCACGAAACGCTCGCCGAAACAACAGATCTGGATGCGTTGGTGCAACGGGTCCGTCATGCGATCACACCCGACGTCGACCCGGCACAGGAGAGCAGGAAACGCTGCCAACTTGCCGGGCTCGTCGCAGCGACGATGGGACTGCCGCGTACTGACAGTCGAGTCGTGGGGGAGCGGACGGACGTACAGGACTGGCCGTATGTTGCGGAGGAATCCACCCTCGCACCGTCAGGTTGGTTCCCGCCGGTCCGGAATCCGTGGCATCGCAAAAGGAGACGACCGTCGCGGCGGCAGGGAGCGCTCGGTCTGATCGCGATCCTGATACTTGTCGCTGCAGCGTTGATGGCTCCACGGGTGTGGTCCGAGCTGCGCCGGGGGTGGGACGCCGTCCTGAATCCCGTGAATCCCGCGGAGCAGAATCAGATTCGGCCCGTGTCGCCGCCTCCACCGGAACCCCCGGCTGATCAGGCCGCGCCGGCGACGACCGATGTCGGCCGGGCGCCGTCGTCCGTCGACGTCGGTGCCCCCGGGAGCGCAGGGCCGATCACCCTCGTCACGGCCACGCGCGCCAACGGTGGGTGTCGCCCCGGGCAAGCGTGCGCGGTCCGGGTCGACGTTCACCTCGATCCGGCGGCAGCTGTCGGCGCCGTGACGTGGCGGGTGAACGTGTACGACCGCTGTTCCGGCGAGGTGCGGACGGGCAGTGACGTGACGCTGCCCGTTCAGTCCGGGTCACAACAGGTCTACGGCATCGTCCGGACCGATCTGCCGCCGAGCGCCGCGCTTGCCGTCGCGGCCGTCACCAGCGCCCCGGCGACGGCCGCGTCCGAGCCGCTGCTGGTGCCCGCCGAAAACGCTCGCTGCTGAGCGCCGGGGGAGGGGTGGGATGCACGACGACAAGCACGACGACAAGCACGACGACAAGCACGAATCCGACCCGTGGATCGTCGGTGCGGCGATCGTTCTCGTCGTGCTCGGCCTTCTGAATTTGCTCTCGACAGGGAAGACAGCAGACGCTGTTCGCCACACGCTCTTCGCCGTTGCCGGTCTCGGCATCATGTATGTGGTGTCCCGCCTGCGGATGAGTGATCTCCGCGCCTTCGGCTGGGCAGTGTTCACCGTGGCCACCGTGTTGCTGGCGGTCGTGCCGCTCGCGGGGGTCGCGACCAAGGGTGCTCAACGCTGGCTGGACTTCGGCGTGTTCACCGTCCAGCCGTCCGAACTGGCGAAGCTCGCCCTGGTTCTCGTGCCTGCGAGCATGCTCGCAGGTGGGTTCACGCCGGCACGATTCGTCGCGACCTTGGCGATCGGGGGTGTACCCATCGCACTCGTCGCACTCCAACCCGACCTGTCGACTGCCGTCGTCCTTGTCGCGACGTTGGGATTCATGCTCATCCTCGCCCGCGTCCCGCTGCTGCCTCTGGTTCCGCTGTTCGTGCTGGGTCTCGCGTCGCTTCCGCTGGCCGTGCTCTTCCTTCGCCCCTACCAGCTCGAACGGGTCCACGTGTTTCTGTCGAGCAACGCCGACCCCGCCGGCGCGGGATGGGCCGAGTTGCAAGCGAACATCGCGATCGGCAGCGGTGGCCTGTGGGGGCTGGCGCGCGACCCGATGTACGCGGTGCGGGCCGAGTATCTTCCCGAATCGGAGCACGATCTCGCGTTCGCCAGCCTGGTGTACGGGTGGGGTTTGATCGCCGGCTTGGCTGTCGTGGTGGCAACTTCGGTCATCGTGTGGCGGGCTGCACTCTCCGCGCGCACGGCGCGCACTCGCGAGGCCGCACTCGTCGCGGCCGGAATCGGCGCGTTGTTCGGCATCCACGCGCTGGTGTCGATCGGTCAGAGTCTGTCGCTTCTGCCCCATACCGGCATGCCGATTCCCCTCTTCAGCTACGGGGGCACCGCCGCCATCGTCGGTTTCGTCGCCATCGGACTGGTGCTCGCGGTGCGCCGAGACGGCGTCGCGCGACCGCTGTGGACCCCGGATCCCCGACGGCGACGCCGCCCGCGCGGAATGTCGGCGGGCACCCTGACGATGACCGCGGCATTCGTCGCGATGTCGGTATTCGCGTGGCAGTTGCAACACGACCGGGGTGCGGAGTTCCGGGCGATGAGCGACCAGCAGATGATGCGGTGCATCCGCCTGCCCGCAGAGCGCGGACTGATCCTCGACCGCAACGGTATTCCGCTCGCGGTCAATGTCGCCGAGTACGCCGTGGCGGTGGTCGCTCGGATGTTCGAGGAGAACGACGACGACACCCGCAACCGGTTGGCCGCTCTGCTAGCCACGTCTCCCGACGAGTTGGCGGACCTGATCGAGGCCGGTGGCGAGGGGGAATCTCAGGTGGCGGTAGGCAGAGTCGCGCCCGACCAGGCTCGCCGCATCGTGGATGCGCGACTTCCCGGTGTGCTCGTGGTGCCGTCCGGTCGCAGGCAGTACCCGTACGGTGCCGTGCTCGCCTCCGTCCTCGGACACGTCGGGGTCGCCGACGCCGACGACATGGAACGCTGGCCGCATCTCGCGCTCGGGTCACGCGTCGGCAAGGCGGGACTCGAGAAGCAGTACGACGCTCTGCTCCGCGGCAGCGACGGCAAACAGTGCATGTACGTCGATCCGTCCGGGCATCCGGTGGCGGCCGGCGAACGCGTGGACCCGGTACGGGGCCACGATCTGCGCCTGCACCTCGACATCGGGGTCCAGAACCTGGCCACCGACGCGCTCGTGGAGGCGATGCGCACCAGCAAGGGCGACCTCGGTGCCGCCGTCGTGATGGACGCGCGGAACGGAGCCGTGCTGGCCCTCGCCAGTGTTCCCGGGGCCGACAACAACGTCTACGGACCTCCGGCCGACCTCGTCGCCCTCGCGGCGCAGAGTCAGACCCCGGGGCCGAGCCCGTTGCTCAACAACGCCACCCAGACCGCGGTCCCGCCCGGTTCCACCTTCAAGATCGTCGTCGCGGCGGCGAATACCCGATACCCGGTGCTGTCGCCGGACACGGTGATCGACACCGGCGCCGCCTACACCTACGGCGGTCACACGTTCCGGAACTGGCAACCGATGGGCCCGCACAATCTGCTCCAGGCGATCCAGTGGTCCGACAACGTCTACTTCTACAAGCTCGGTGAACTCCTGGGCCCGGAGAAGATGGCGGACGTCGCGGGGCAACTCGGCGTCGGCCGGCGGTCCGGAATCGACCTACCCGGCGAGGCCGAGGGGTTCCTCGGCACCCCGGAGAACGTCGGAAGTATCGGGGCCACCTGGTATCCCGGGTCGACCCTGTTGATGGGCATCGGACAGGGCACCGTCAGCGCGACCCCGATACAGGTGGCGCGCTGGACGTCGGGGATCGCCACAGGCGCGATGGTGACGCCCCAGCTCGCCGCGGCGTACGGGTCGGACTCGGTGCCCATACCGACGGCGGCGCCGCAGCGTCTACCCTTCGCCGACCTGCTGGGTCCCGTCCGGGCAGGAATGCGGGCGTCCGCGTCGGCGGGGACCGCCGGGCAACTCGCGGACCTCCCGGTCCCGGCCGGCGCGAAGACCGGCACGGCGGAGGACCCGTCGGCGCCCGGAGAAGGACTGAACGCCTGGTTCTCCGCGGTCGCGCCTTTCGACGCACCCCAGATCCAGGTGTCGGTGCTGATCCGCGGTGGTGGCTTCGGGTCGGCGACGGCGGGCCCCGTGGTCAAGAAACTCCTCGACCACTACTTTCCGCGACCACCCGCGCCGGCGCCGATTCGGTGATCAGGCGCTGTAGGCGGCAACCACCTCAGGGTGCACCAGACACGCCGTAGCGCCCTCGGCGACGCAGGTGAGCGGGCGCTCGGCGGTCTTCACCGGGAATCCGAAGGACTCTTCGAGCAGCTGGGACAGCCCGCGGAGCAACGCGCCGCCACCGATGACGAGCAGCCCCTCCGACATCACGTCACCGATGGCCTGCGCGGGGAGGTCGTCCAGGCATTCCGTCAATGTCTGCACGATTCCGGTTGTCGTCGGCCGCAACGCCTCCACGATCTCTTCGGTCTCGAGTGTCACCAGGCGTGCGCGGCCGGTCACGGCGTCGCGGCCCTCGACGACGAGCGACTGCCCCTCGGCGCTGTCGGGTTCACCCAACTTGGCACGCTCGGCGGTGAGTTCGCCGACGACGATCTTGTGCTCTGCCTTCAGGTACTGGTATAGCGCGTTCGTCAATTCGTCGCCCGCGACGCGGCAACTACGGTGAGAGAGAATGCCACCGAAACAGATGGCGGTGACTTCCGAAGTGCCGCCGCCGATATCGACGACGAGGTGTGCGCGTGGTTCCATGGGGTTGATTCCGCAACCGAGCGCACCCGCCACCGGCTCCGGTATCAACCCCACTTTCCGCAAACCGGCCTCGTGGCCGACCTCGAGCAGGGCCCGACGCTCGAGCGGGGTGGCACCCGCGGGGACCGAGATGACTCCCTTGGGCCGCAGCCCGTATCGCCGTGCAGAGGAGACCCGCTTGATGACGGCCGTGACGAATGCCCGCGCCGACTCCAGGTCCACGATCACCCCGTCACGCATCGGTCGAACCGGCGTGATTCCGATAGGAGTGCGGCCGACGAGACTTCGCGCCTCCGTGCCGATCGCGAGAGCACGGTGCGGATCCTTCGTTCGAACGAGCATGAAGGACGGCTCGTTCAGTACGATGCCGTCGTCGGGAGTTCCGACGACAGTGTTGGCAGTTCCGAGATCGATACCAAGTCCACCCACGTCGGCCTCCATCGGGATTCCAGCGAGATGGATCTGATGTTACGCAGCGGCAGCGTCGTTCGGAAGATAATGCGCGACACCAAAGACCCGGGACAACGTCAGGACGGCAGGGGGCCTTCCTCGGCGCGCCGTCGTGCCCGCTCCCACGGCCAGGTCATCAGGGCCCACACGACGAGAATCAGTGTTGTCGCCGTCAGTAGGTACACCGGCCACGGACCCAGAACGTCCAGAAGGGTCGCGGTGGCGGGCTTTCTGTTGAGGAATCCGTAATTGGTTCCGGCGACACGGTTGAACGTGAAGGTAGCCGCCGCCCACACGACCGTGACCAGGACCGTGAACCGGTAGCTGCGCCACCGAGGCCGCATCCTTCGGCCCCACGTCAGATAGATGGCCGCCCACACCACGAGCAGGTGAATCGCCCAGAACGCGAGGAACTGGTAGTGGGGGAAGTCCGGACCGGTCAGAACAGGCGAGATCAACGCCTGGGTGCTCAGCACGAGTCCCCAGTAGTACGTGAGCGCGTAGGCCCACTGCGCCCGGGACCACAGCGCACAGGCCGCCGCCACGGTCGCGAGATCGGTCAGGCGCAGCGGTACCGAGCCGCCGATCGTGGGCGGAAACGAGAAATAGACCAGCGTCGCGCCGTAGATCGCGGCAGTCAGCACCGCAAGGACGCGGCCGAGGCGTCGGGCCTGCGATTCGGTCTGGCGGCGTCCGCGCCAGACCAGAATCGCGGACCCCACGACGAACAGCGCGATCATGGCCCAGTAGGACGGGCCGTATGCCGTGAATTCCCTTTGCGAGGAAAACAATCTCGATCAGCTCCGTGGTCACACGAAGTCGAAAACCGGTGGGAGAACGCCGACCATCAACGCCGCCCACACGCCGAAGACGGGAAGGTAACGGGTCTGCCAGCGTTCGGTGGAGCTGAAACCGCGGCGGCCGCGCAGGAACCCGAGGATGAGATGAGCCGACCAGGTCAGGTTGACGAGGAGGACCAGGTTCATTCCGAGTGCCGCCACCTTGTTCGGGGTGAAGCCGAATTCCGCGATTCGAGTGAGCATGGCGAACAGCATCAGCAGGTCGACCGCGAGGGCACTGACGACGAGGACGAGTTGGAGGCGGTCGAAGAGGTCGGGTGGCAGGTAGGGGTCACGGGCGGAAATCGCGTACAACAGCAATCCCAGGACGACGACGAGAATGAGATCCATCAGGATCAACAGGTTTCGGTCGACGTCGACGACGCTGCCGGTCGTAACGAATGCCGTGAGCAGCACGAGCAGCATGAGAGTGGTCAGTGGGGTGAACACGCGGGTGAGGACTGGGGCGATGTTCTCGACTACATTCTGTTTCGCCTCCACGAGCCATGCTGCGACGATGACCGCGCCGGCCGCCCCGAACGGCAGCACCCAGTCCTCGATGAACCACTCGACACTCAGGCCGAGCGCGTCGAACGCACCGATCGTCAGGCCGATGAGGACGCCGCCGCCGAGGGCGAGGAGGGTCAGGTAGACGACCCATTCGCCGGTGAATCTGATGAAGTCCATTCGCCGCCGATCCGATCGCCACTGACCCCCGACATACGCGAGACCGACGGCGAACCACAGCGCGATCGGTGCGTGAATCGCCGCGATCACCTCGGTGGAACCGTTCGACGCGAACGGGAAGACGTTCAACAGAACCGCCGCCAGGGCGAACGGCACCAGCAGTACCGCGGCGAGACGGGCCGTGACCTGTCGCTTCCAGGCGAAATATCCGGCGAGGAACGGAAGAACGAACAGACTGACGTTGCGTGCGAGGTCCTGCTCGCCGAGTGTCGCCACGCCTGCCTTGACCGACAGTGCCGCGCCGACGGCGAGCCCGAGAACGACGAACAGCTCACGTGTGGGGCGAGTGCCGCCGCCATCCGACGCGGACGGCATCAGAACGAGTTGCTTCCAGAGCCGATCGGAGTGCTCCCGCGCGAACTCGCGGGAGATGTCGTCGACGTTGCCCATGCGTTTGACCGCGACCAGGAATGCCTCGTCGGTCCTCAGCCCGGCGGCGGACAGGTCCGAAATCTGATCACGTAGATGGTCTTCCATCTCGTCGGTGTCGGCGGCGGATATCGCGTGACGGCGCTCGACGAAACCCCGCCACTGACCGATCTGCGATTCGAGTTCCTTGTCGGTATCCATCACGACCATCCTTCGGCGGAGGCTGGGGGTAGCTGGACGGAGCGCCAGACCTGGCTCAGAGCGTCCGCGACGACGTCCCATTGGGCGCGTCGCTCCGCGAGCATCTCCCGGCCCGCAGCGGTGATCGTGTAGTGCTTGCGCCTTCGCCCGCTGTCGGAGGCCCCCCACGACGCCGACACGTATTCCAACCTTTCCAGGCGATGCAGGAGGGGGTACAACATTCCGTCGGTCCACTGAATCCGTCCACCGGACAAGTCGTTGACTCGCTTCAAGATGGCATACCCATAGGACTCGCCTTCCGCGAGAATTCCGAGCACGAGGGGAGTGGCCGAAGCTGCCACCAGATCTTTCTCGATATGCATAGAACCCCTATCCCTAGAACTGCTAGTCATCAAAGTTAGCAGATCGGGTCGCGGGTCCGTGTGCAGCTCGTGGAAGTCGACATCGACAACCTGGGGTTGACGCTCGCTGTGCGTCAACCTAGAGTTGACGCATGGAGAATTCGGATCGTACGACCCCACCCATCCGACTCGACGAGCTCATCGACGCGATCAAGAAGGTGCACGCCGAGGCCCCACTCGAGCAACTCACCGACGCGGTCCTCGCCGCCGAACACCTCGGTGAACTGGCCGACCATCTCATCGGCCACTTCGTTGATCAGGCCCGCCGCTCGGGGGCATCGTGGACCGAAATCGGCAAGAGCATGGGCGTCACGAAGCAGGCCGCGCAGAAGCGGTTCGTCCCCAAGGATCCCGGGCAGGCCTCCGACCTCGACCCGAATCAGGGATTCAGCCGGTTCACTCCGCGCGCACGACAGGTGGTGGTGGTCGCGCAGAACGAGGCCAGGGCGGCGCGCAACGCCGAGATCCTGCCCCAGCATCTCATCCTCGGACTCCTGACCGATCCCGAAGGGCTCGGCGCCCGGGCGATCGCCGCGCAGGGCGTGAACCTGGATTCGGTCCGGCACGCCGCGACCGCGACGCTGCCCCCCGTGGTCGAGGAGATGCCCGCACTCGTTCCCTTCGATGCTCAGTCACGCAAGGCGCTCGAACTGACCTTCCGTGAGGCACTACGTTTGGGGCACAACTACATCGGAACCGAGCACATCCTGCTGGCCCTCCTCGAGGTCGAGGACGGGGTCGGTGTGCTCACCGGACTGGGTGTCGACAAAGCTGCCGCCGAGGAGAACATCGCCGCCAACCTCGACGCCATCGTCGCCGCCCGCGAAAAGGAGTGACCTCGCAGGGCCTCCGTCACCCGCGCGGTGCTCAGGTGAAGGGCGTCCCGCCGGTGACGCCGAGCACTTCTCCGGTGACGTAGCTGGATTCGTTCGATGCGAGGAATACGTACGCGGGTGCCAGTTCGGCCGGCTGGCCGGGCCTGCCCAGAGGCACGTCGTCCCCGAACTGCCGATAACCGTCGGCGGGCATTGTCGCGGGGATCAGTGGCGTCCAGATGGGCCCCGGCGCAACGGCATTGACCCGGATTCCCCGCTTCGCCACATCGGCCGCCAAACCCTTGGTGAAATCGATGATCCCTGCCTTCGTGGTGGCGTAGTCGAGAAGCCCGGGAGACGGATTCATCCCCTGGATCGACGAGGTGTTCACGATCGTCGATCCAGGTTCCATGACCGCGATGGATTTCTTGCACAACCAGAACAGCGCGTAGAGGTTCGTGCGCAGGACACGGTCGAACTGCTCGGTGGTGATGTCGGCGATACCACCCGCCTGCACCATCTGAAAGGCCGCGTTGTTGACGAGTATGTCGAGACCGCCGAGTTCACGGACCGTCAGGTCCACGAGCGCCTGACAGTGGTCCTCCGACGTGATGTCGCCGGTCGCGACGACGCCTTGTCGTCCGGCCTCGTCCACCAGTCGCACGGTCTCCCGTGCGTCCGACTCCTCGGCGTCCAGGCAACTGACCACGACATCGGCACCCTCGCGAGCAAACGCAATCGCGACCGCTCGTCCGATGCCCGAATCCGCGCCGGTGATCAGGGCGCGGCGACCGTCGAGGCGCCCGCTTCCCCGATAGGACTTCTCGCCGTGATCCGGGGCGGTCACCATGTCGGAGGTCAGTCCTGGGTGCGGTAGCTCCGGTTGGTGTTCGCGATCGGGGGCGGGGTATTGCGTAGTGGGATCCTGCCGGGCGTACTGGTCGGCCATTCTCGTACCCTTCGTCTTCTGTCGAATCGGCAAGCAGGACCGACAAGTTCGTCGAATCAGTGAGGCGCTTCCCGTCACGCTTACCCCTTCGAGAGCACCCGGAAACCGTCAGGGCAGGGGACCGGTGTGCGATAGTGCGGTGTTCGTGCGTAGGCCTTGGGCGTCTTTGCCGGGGGAGGCGCCGAACAGGCGGCGGTATTCGCGATTGAAATGTGAGGGGCTGTCGTAGCCGACGTGATGCCCGACGCCCGCGACGTCACCGGGGTGGGCGACCAGCATCGAGCGGGCTTGTTGCAGTCGAATCCGTTTCTGAAACTGCAAGGGGCTCATGGCCGTGACGGCTCGAAAGTGCCGGTGAAACGCTGATGGACTCATGCTGGCCAATCGTGCGAGATGATCGACCCGCATCGGCTCGGCGTAGTTGTCGCGGATCCAGTGGATCGCCCGGCTGACATGCGACAGGTCGCTGTCGGCCATCCCGATCTGGCGTGTCGTGCTCCCGTGTGGGCCGGTGAGTAGCCGCCAGAGGATCTCCTGCTCGATCAGCGGGGCCAGCACGGGCGCATCCGCGGGATGATCGAGCAGCCGCAGCATCCGGGCCGCGGCGTCGAGTAGATCGTCGTCTGCGTCGCCGGTCTCGATCGCCGGCAGGCCGGCGGTGCCGCGGGACCACCGTTCGGTCGGGGCCTGCAGCATCAGTGCGGCGATGGTGGCCGGGCGCAGCACCAGTCCCATGGCCAACGAGGGCGCGCCTTCGCTGATGTCGATGTAGTGGCCGGTGACAGGCAGACTGGCGGTGACGACAAGACATTGCCTCGCCCGGTACTCGTAGACCCGGTCGCCGAGCAGGAGCCGCTTGCCGCCCTGGGCCATGATCACCAGCAGCGGTTCGGTCAGCGAATACTCCTGGACCGCCGACGTGGCCGTCACTTTCGACAGCAACAACCCGTCGATCGGCGTCTGCAGATCCGGCCGGGCATGGAGCGTGATGCCGGCGCGGATCTCGTCCAGCAGGTCGGGGGAGTTGCGCACAACTCACGAAAGCATCCGTGTGGCAGTCCGGCAACCCGATCGTGGCGACATCGAGAGGATCGTGCAATGCCCAGCGTCGATCGATCTACCGCCGTCACCGCAGGTCGCGTTTCGATAGATGTGCACATTCCGATACACAAGGAGCAGATCATGCGACTCGATCAGTACGTCACACTCGGCCGCTCGGGACTGCGAGTCAGCCCGTTCGCCCTCGGAGCGATGACATTCGGCGAAGACGCCGGTGGCGCCGGCTGCAGCGTCGAGGAATCCGAGAAGATCCTCGCCACCTATCTCGACCTCGGCGGCAACTTCATCGACACCGCCAATTTCTACACGAACGGCCACTCGGAGAAGATCCTCGGCGACTTCTTCGCCGCCCATCGCGGTCGGCGCGAGCGGGTGGTGCTGGCATCGAAGTTCTTCGCGAACCTCTATCCCGGCGACCCGAACGGCGGCGGTGCGGGCCGCGCGGCCATCATTGCCCAACTCCACGAGACCCTTCGCCGCCTGCGCACCGACTACGTCGACGTGTACTGGCTGCACAACTGGGACCGCCACACCCCGATCGAGGAAACCCTGCGCACCCTCGACGACCTGGTTCGCGCCGGCAAGATCCGCTACATCGGGATCTCCAACAACCCGGCGTGGGTGACCGCGCAGGCCCAGACCACGGCGTTGTTGCGCGGCTGGACCCCGCTGATCGCACTGCAGGTCGAATACTCACTGCTGGCCCGCACCGTCGAGGGCGAACTCGCGCCCCTCGCACTCGATCAGGGCATGGCGCTGGTGCCGTGGAGCCCACTGAAGAACGGTTTCCTGTCCGGCAAATATCGCCGCGGCACAGAGGTCACCGACTCCGCCCGCACCGCCTTCGTCGGCGGCCCGACCGACGCCGAGTTCGTAGTCATCGACGCCGTCGCCGCAATCGCCGACGACCTCGCGACCACCTCGGCCGCCGTCGCGCTGGCCTGGCTGCGTGCCCGATCCGGGACCGTCGTGCCCATCCTCGGTGCCAGGCGCGTCGAACACCTCACGGACAACATCGCCGGCCTGGAGGTGACCCTCAGCCCCGAACACCTCCGCACGCTCGACGAAGTCTCGGCGCCGACGTTGAACTACCCGGTGCCGATGCACGGCGAGCAGCGGGCGATGCTCCAGTTCGCCGGCACCACCGTGGACGGGGAATCCTCCACCGTGTATCCGCCGCTGCTGCAGAGCGACGTCCGGTACTGACGGCCCACATACTTGTGCGGATCACGCTGTGCGTGCCGCAGGTGGCAGTCCCGAATTCGGCGACGCCTGCCAGCGACGGGGGTCGGGGCCCAGCAGGCGGAGCCTCCGCACCTGTTCCCGACAGCACGGTTTCAGAGACCGCGCATCGCCACCCGCCCGTGCGACGAGGGCAGTCCACGGAATCCAGGCAAGGATCTCCACTTCGTTCGGATCAGGGTGGACCAGCCGGGTGTGGGCGGTGACCCGATAGACCGGGCAGATCGAGTTCTCGAGGATGCCGGCCTTCGTGACTGTCCGGCACCGGAAATCGGGAAGAATCAGTGTGATGTCGGCGGGGATGATTCCGAGTACCTCGTCGACGCGGCGTGCGACCGCCGCCGGTAGCTTCTCGCCGCGGCAGGGGTGACCGGAACAGCTGTTGGTCCAGAACCCGGTCGACTTCCACCGAGCCGGCAGAGAGGCTGCCCCTAGTTCGCCGGCAATATCCGCCGAACCGCGCGAATCGTGGCGGCCGGGCTCGCTGGATGCCAGACCTCGCGATCAGAGTAGGACCAGGCGTACGTCGGACTACCGTCACAAATGCAGTCGAGCAGCCTCGGCTCGTCGAGTTTTTCGGCTGACCATTCGTACAATCGCTGCAGTCGCGGCCCGATCAGGCCGTAATCCAGCATCTCGCCCACGTTGTGCTCAGCAGCGACATATGCCGCGACGTCGTCCCCGAGGGGATATCGGTCGGGGAGGACCCGAGAAAGGGACAGGAAGATCCCGGTCATCGAGAGACGGGGATCTCCCAGAAGAGGACCGGCCGGCGCGAGCCGCCCGAGCGCCAGACGCGGCGCCGCGACCAGGGCATGGGCATAGAGAACACGGAGCAGTACGACGTTGAGAAAGAAGCGCTCCGGGCGGCTCTCGGTGCAGGCAAGGTCGCGATGGTCCAGGTAGGCGGAGGCGATGCTCGCATTGTGCGCCCGGTACCACGTGCGTGCGGTCGGATCGGCAACGAAGAGCATCCACAGATCGACCGTGTGCGAGGACGGCGTCCCTCCCATTCCGCCGCTCCGGGCGACAGCCTCGCAGCCGTCGCGCATCAGCCGCTCGTTGACCGCTCGCCACCACGGACTGCCGGGCGGCATCGCACCGAGCGGCGCCAGCACGCCGCGGCGAATCTGCCAGCGCATGAACGACAAAGCCGCACGGCGGAACGGCAAGTGCCGGGGTGCGCGGCCGATCGGACCGTGATAAGTACGGGCGATCAGCTCGTGACGGGCTGCAGGGTCGTCACGCACGGCGTGGACCTGACTCAGCGCCCACTCTGCGGCGGAAGGTCGAGAACTCACGCTCCCTATTGTCGGACCCACGGGCGCGGGGCGGAAGTGTGCGATTTCTACTCGACTACCTCGCCGGTCGGCCGCTGATCGGTCGCCGACACCGGGAGGGTGCCGTCATCTCCACCCTAGGGTGGCTGTCTCGCGCCGCGGCTCACGCGGACACTGGATGGCATTGCCACCCGGCGGATGCCACCGATGAATGTCGCGGGTGCAACAGCGGAGAAGCCCCATTACTGCCTCGATAGCCAATGCAGAAGAGCTACAACACAATTCCATTCTTGGGTTGGGGGTCTACCGGCCGGAGCGGGTGGTGACCAATGACGAGATCTGCCGGCAGATCGACTCCACCATCGGCTGCGTGATCGTGGCAACCTCGACCTATCCCTGTCAGACGCCGGCGGCCGGCCCGCAGATCGCGCACCGGCTGGGGATCGTGGGATGCTCGTTCGACGTGTCCTCCGGGTGCGCGGGCTTCTGCCTCGCCTTGGCTCTCGCCTCCGATGCCGTCCGCGGCGGCACCGCCCGCAATGTACTCGTTATAGCGTGACGACCTGAGCGGCATACGTGAGACCTGCACCGAATCCGATGAGCAGTGCGGTGTCTCCCCCGCAACGCCATACGCTCCCTGACGGCTCGGCGATCGCCCGGGGATCGGCGGGGGTTGGGCGGCGGGGGGAGTAGCGTGGTGGGTGTCGAGGGTTATTCGAATATGCGCGGTCATGCCATGTCGTCCTCGGCGCCCACACCGGCCCGCAGTCCAAGGGCCGAGAACTGGAGCGCCGCCATGGCGTCGAACCCGACTGATGTGTCGAATTTACTCGTGTCCGAGTCACCGAGCTCCGCGCTGACGGTGGAATCGGCGGCGTCGTGCACGGCATGCCCACACAGCGCGGATTCCCACGATGCGCTCGGGATTCGGTTCTGTGCCGTGACCTCGGCGCGAAGCCTCGATCGTAAATGCATCTGCGCCGGTGAACAGGTGAGTGGACAGCACTACTCCCGGTACTGAAAAAGACGCTCACACATGGGCGCTCCGTTCGATTCGCCGACGGCCTTGCATGACGGCACTATTCTGATGCCACGTCGTACGTTCGAGTCGAAAGGACGCCCATGGCTGGTGTGCCGTTCCGGTCCCCGTCGACGGGACGCGCTGTTCGCGCCGTGTTGTTCGATACCTTTGGCACCGTTGTCGACTGGCGCACCGGTATCGCCGCCGCTGTCGCGGACTACGCGGCGCGCCATCAGCTCGACGTGGACGCAGTTGCGTTCGCCGACCGGTGGCGCGCCCGTTACCAGCCATCCATGAACGCCATCCTTTCCGGCGCCCGCGAGTTCGTGACTCTCGATATCTTGCACCGCGAGAACCTCGATTTCGCGCTCCGTGAATCGGGCATCGACCCCACGAATCACGATGCCGGAGCGCTCGACGAGCTCGCGCGCGCCTGGCATGTGCTCACCCCCTGGCCCGACAGCGTGCCAGGTCTCACGGCACTCAAGACCGAGTACATCATCGGTCCGCTCTCGAACGGCAACACCTCACTTCTGCTCGACATGGCCAAGAACGCCGGAATCCCGTGGGACGTGATCATCGGATCCGACATCAATCGGAAATACAAACCTGATCCCCAGGCTTACCTGCAAACGGCGCAGTTTCTCGGTCTTCACCCGGGCGAGGTCATGCTCGCCGCCGCCCACAACGACGACCTCGAAGCCGCGCACGCCACGGGACTGGCTACAGCGTTCGTTCTCCGGCCCGTCGAACACGGACCGCACCAGACCGATGATCTGGCGCCAACAGGCAGCTGGGACATTTCAGCCACCGACATCACTCATCTCGCAGCGCAGCTCCGTGCGGAATCGGCAGGGTTCAGGTGAGGTGGCGAACCTTCGGGTCGCGTGACTCACCTCTGTCAGGTAATCCTTGACGCCGCGTACCACTCCTGTCAGGCTATACCTGACAGAGATGGAGGTTGTCATGGAATTAGTCGAACGCGCCGTCAGCGCGGATATCGACGCCGCTGCTCGCGCGGTGATAACGGCTGCGGCCGCCGAAGCTAGCCGTCACGCTGACGAAATCATCGGCACCGGGCCGCTTCCCGGCACCGCGGAATGGGACGCCGAGCAGGGCACGGACATCCCCGACCAGCGAACCCTTGCCTGGCACCTACTGAGTCTTCGCATCCAGCTCGCCGCCGGGCTGGACGGCATCGAAACCGTTCTCGGCCTGCGCTTTCAGGGAGCAACATGGGCAACCATCGGCAGGGCCGCCGGGATGACCCGTCAGTCCGCGCACGAGCGATGGGGTTCCCGCACGACCGCCCTGCTCGACCCGATGGGGACCGGCTTGCCCAAGACCGTCGCCGACGACGATCCGAGTTGACCTGGGACGTGGTCTGTCGCCTCACCCGTTCGCCATCTGTCGGGACTGCGCGCGAGTACGAGCGCTCGCGGTCTGGGGTCGTCAGTCCCGGTACTCCGGGGCCGGCGGTCCGGGTGCCGGGCCGAGCGACGACAGCCACCGATCGTAGAGAGCAGTCCAGGTTCCGTCTGTGCGCAGCCGTTCCAGTGTGCCGTTGACGAACCGGACGAGGTCGTCGTTTCCGGGAGCGAGGCCGATGGTGTATTGGGCGGAATCGGTTTCGGGACCGACGATTTCGAGATTCGGATCCTGGGCGACGAGGCCGGCGAGGACGGCAGCGCCTGCGACCGCGTCGACCTGCCGCTGCTGGATGGCCATGAGGCAGTCGTCCCAGTCGGGTACCGCAAGGATCGTGGCTTTGGGGGCGATACGCGACAGCGCCGACACCGACGCCGGATCGTTATGCGTGCAGACCCGTCGCCGGGCAAGGTCGGCCGGACCGGAGATGCCCGACCCGTCCCGCACCACGAGCCGGCGGGATGCCTCGAGATACACCGTGGAGAACGCCAAGTCCTGGGAAACCTCACAGGGGAGGGCAACCGGACGCACGACCATGTCCGCGTCGCGGTGGGCGAGCATCTCGGCGCCGTCATCGGTTCCGAGCGGCCGGAACTCGACCTTGGTGGGATCGCCGAGTAGATCACGTGCGACCTCCCGCGCGAGGTCGACACCGAATCCGGTGAGGGTGCCGGTAGTCGGGTCGCGGAAGCTGAACAGGTTGGTGTTCTGGTCGACCGCGACGACCACCGTGCCGCGGGCACGGATATCGTCGATCGTGCCGCCGAGGCTCGGCGCCCCCGGACGGAGACTGGCCTGTGCTACACATGCCGACGGCTCCGTGGCCGGTGGCGGCGCCTCGGACGGTGCGATGAGCTGGGCGCCGGCCGACAGGGGAAACTCCGTGAAGTCGCCGGAGAACCTCGGGGTGGGTGCATCGGGCGCGCCGCAGCCGGCAAGCAGGACAGCTCCGAACGCGAGGCTGCCGAGCAGCCGGGCGGAGCGCGGTCGCCGATCCGAGTGTGGTCGCACCATCAGTGATACTCGCTCACTCTGGGCTCGATCCCCGCGACGACGGCGAGCGCTGCGGAAACGGCGAGCACGATGCCACCCACGGCGAGCGCCGCCATCGTGCGGTACGACTCCCGCATCGCGTCGAGTTCCTCGGTGCGCAGGGCCGTCATGGCGTCTTCGAGCCCTTCGTCGAGGGCCCGGAACTGGGCCGTCGATGCCGTCGATCCCGGACCGACCGCAACGTCCGCCGCGCCCTGGTAGTCGCCGTCTGCGAGCTTCTGCTGCAGATCCCGGTGGGCGGCCCGCCATCCGTCGAACGCGGCGGACGCATCGTCGACGGTGTTCCGCGACGCGTCCGAATTCAGAATCTCGGCGAGTGCGTCCGTGTGCCGGGTGTAGTCGCTCCCGGCCGGATCGAAACCCGGACGAAGCAGTCCGAGCGTCTCGTCGGCGCGCGCCTGCTGGGCGAGGATCCTCGCCTTCGTGACCGCCGCGAGGGGCTCCGCGCCGTCGATCCGTGCGCGTTCGCTCGCCGACGTCGACAACAGCCCGGCGACCACGATCCATACGACGAGAGCAGCCAGCAGGACGGTCGCGCACGCCAGTCCCGGATTGACCCGGCGGCGGCTTCGATGAGCCACGTACGCGTGCGCGACGGCGAGGACGACGACCCCGGCCGACGCGACGATTATGGCGGTGGCGGGCAACCTGGCGGTGTGGGACTGCGTGTCGGCGACGGCGCGGGCCTGGTCGTTGTAGAGGCGTTCGGCCAAGGGCAGGATGGTGTCCTGCATCAGAGCCGAAGCGGTTCCGAGATACGCCACCCCGACCGGATTTCCCGCGGAGTCGTTGGACCGTGCGGTCGCCACCAGGTCCGTGTACACGGCGACGTGCCGCGACATCTCGGTGAGCAGTCGCAGCGATTCCACATCGCCGGAGGTGACGCCGTACGACGCGGTGACGAGTGCGTTCGACGCGTCGCCGATCGCCTGGTTGTACCGGTCGCGTACCGCCAGCGGCTCGATGGCACCCGCGATGAACGACGACGTCGCTGCCGCGTCGGCGATCGACAACGAGCTGAACAGGTTCTGCGCGGCGTCCGCGAGCGGTTCGGTGTGGGCGCGAAGGGTTTCCATGCGCTGCTGCCGTGCGGCGACCACGGCGGACGTCACGAGGCCGGCCGTCAGCGCCACCGCGACGAGGACGACGGCCAGGAGGGACAGGCGTCCGGGCGTGGACGCGAGGAATTCGCGCCAGGGGCGGCGGTGGACCTCGGGTTCGACGAGCAGGGATTCGTCCAGGAGATGCTCGTCGGCCGGCGAAGTGTCACGATCTGCGCTGGATACGGCGCCGCGGTCCTGGTGGTACACCTTCTCCTCCTCATCCCTGCACTCAGTGTGCGCCGATCACGGTCGGAAAACACCGAAAGCATCGACGAGCGCGAGTAGCCTGCCTTGCCTGCGGGTACCTCCAGACTGGGCACGATCAGACTGGAGATGCTCGGGTCATGAAGGCAGGCTCATGAGGAAAAGGGTGCGCGCGTCTTCCGTCGCCGCCGCGGTCGCAGCGGTGGTGCTCGGGGCTTGCGCGGTCCCTGCGCAGCAGGGTGACGACGCACCGGAGAAGGTCTACTTTCTCTTGCCGAACACGACGACCACCCGATTCATGGAGCGAGACGAACCCCTGTTCACCGACTTCCTGGAGCTGTTCGCACCGGAGGCGACGGTGACGGTCCGCAACGCCGAGGGCGATCCTGCCCGTCAGCAGAGCCAGGTCGAGTCGGCGATCGCGGAGGGCGCGTCCGTGCTCGTGCTGATCTCCGCGGACGCGAGATTTTCGGGTGGAGCCTTGACTGCCGCCGCCGAGGCGAACGTTCCGGTAGTGCTCTACGACCATGACGCGGTCGGTGGACCGGCAGACGTTCAGGTGATCTTCGATCCACTCGAGGTCGGCCGACGGCAGGGGAGCCGCGCCGCGGATCTGATCGCCGCGATGCCCGGCGACGGTGTGAAGATCGCCCGGGTGGAGGGAAACCTCGGTGAATACGGAACCCGTCAATTTCGGCTCGGTCAGGACGAGTATCTGCAGCCACTCGCCGACAGTGGCAAGATCCGCGTGGTCTGCGAGACCGCGATCGACGACTGGGACCCGGCCGAAGGTCAGGCATTCGCGGAGGAATGCCTGACCCGCGAGAACAACGACATCGCCTTGTTCGTCACCATGAACGACGACCTGGGAGGCGGAATCGTCGCGGCACTGGCCGGCCGCGGGCTCGCCGGACGGATCCCGGTCACCGGGGGACAGGACGCCAATCTCGCTGCGCTGCAACTGATCGCGCAGGGGACTCTCGACAACACGATCTTCAAGAATCTGGCCGACCAGGCGAAGGTCGCCGCGCAGCTGACCACGTCGATCCTCCACGGCGAAGGCATTCCGGAGGAGATGATCAACGGCACGATCGACAACCAGTACATGGCCGTGCCGACGGTGTTCCTGCCCGTGCAGAACATCACGAAGGACAACCTCCAGGTCGTGGTCAACTCCGGCTTCTACACGTGGCAGCAGATCTGTGCGCCGGATCCGGCATCCGCGGTGTGCGGGGAGCACAGCTGAGCCGGTGGAACTCGGCGAGTTCAGCTCAGAGGCGCGATGACACCGCGGTCGCCGATTTCGGCGCGAACGTCGATCACCCGCCCGGCCAGCAACCAGCCCGACGGTTCGCGTCGCCACTCGTCGCGGTACTCACCGAGGCATTCGTACGTCGCGCCGGCGCGGTCGCCGAGGCCGACGTGAAACGCCCGGAAGTAGCACCGAGTGCGCGCCGCATCGCCGTCGACGTCGACGCGGATGTTGCCGAGCAGGTGCTGGGTGGCGCCGCAGACGTCGAGGTGGGAACGGACGCGGGCGACCACGTCCGCCGGCCCGGTCCGCCCGTAGGCCACGACATCTTCGGTGAGCGTCGCCGCGAACCCCGGCCAGTCCTTCGTGTCGAGCAGGACGGCCACGACGTGCAGGCGGTCGGTGATCCGGACGCGGTCGGGAGCGGGCTCGGGCATGGCTCGATCTTCCTCGGAGGTCCGGCTGCGTCGGCCCGGAGTCCCGCTGATCGAGACTGTCCGGTGGCGTAACACCGTCGGGCTGCGGGTGGGGTGCCGAGGTCGGGTCGCATACGGTGGCAGTGGCTCGCCGGGCGGGCCGGATCGAGGAGGAATCGGTAATGAGTGCACGTAGCCCCAAGGAGCGCATCCCCAGCCAGTGGGAGGAGATCACAGCCGCCGACCCCGGGCACTCGACGTGGTACGTCGAGCGGTTCCGGGCGATGGCGGCGCAGGGTAAGGACATCGTGGGGGAGGCGCGTCTGGTCGATGCAATGCTCGGCCGTGGCGGTCGGGTACTCGACGCGGGGTGCGGACTGGGCCGCCTCGGTGGCTATTTGCACGATGCCGGTCATGTCGTGGTGGGTGTCGATGTGGATCCTGTGCTCATCGCCGTGGCGGAGGAGGATCACCCCGGTCCGACGTGGCTGGTCGGTGATCTCGCAGAGTTGGATCTGCCGGCCCGCGGGGTAGCAGCCGATTTCGAAGTGATCGTCTGTGCGGGCAACGTGATGACTTTCCTGGCGCCGACGACCCGCGAGTCGGTGCTGGCGGGATTCGCCTCCCATCTCGCCCCGACCGGCCGAGTGGTTGTGGGGTTCGGTGCAGACCGGGGCTACGAGTTCTCGCAATTCCTCGCGGATGCTCGGGCCAACGGCCTCACGCCAGATCTGCTGTTGTCTACGTGGGATCTGCGCCCGTTCACCGAGGATTCCGACTTTCTCGTGGCAGTGTTTTCGCGCGCGCACTGACCAGCCCTTCCTGGAGCGAGAGGAGCACGGTGAGGGCAGCGGTTGCGTCGAGCAAGGCGCGGGAGCGTGCTGTGGTGGCCTGGTCGCGGGCAGTCAGCGCGGCGCCGATGTCACCCGATCCGGGTGTGCGCCCGAGTTGTGTCATGACCCCGCGGAGAGGTGCGATGCGGTAACCGGCCTTGCGAAGCTGATGCACGACGCGAGCGTCGCGGACCTGCGTCGGGGAGTATCGGCGCGCTCCGGTGCGTGTGTCCCGGTCCGGGACGACGAGTCCCTCTGTGTCCCAGTGTCGCAACGTGGAGGGGCGGAGACCGAGGGCGACGGCGAGTTCGCTCACGCCCATCCAGTCCGAGGCCTGCACGTCGTCGATCGGTTCGGTCGAGATCACATCGGCGGCCTCCTTCGCCAGGGCCAGTTCGGTTCGTTCCGCGTGGAGTCGGGCGTGTGCTGCATCGAGGAGGGCGACCGTTGTCGCGGCCGGGCACGTGTGCACGCTGCGCACGATCCGTTTGGCTTCGACAGGACCGGCGCCGACGGCGAGTTCCCGATAGGCGAGCGCGGACTGCACATGCACCTCGGTGTAGATGCGGTATCCGGCGTCTGTGCGGGTTGCGGGGGGCAGTACCCCGTCGCGTTCGAGGTTGCGCACGTGCTGCACGGAGCACCCGGCACGCCGGGCGACATCGACGGTCCGTAGATGAGGTGATTGGAGACTTGGCACCGTATTTCTCCTACGTTTGCTCGTCGAGGTCTCCACGAGCACTTTAATGAAACGCTGGAAGCTATGACCATGGACGACATCATCGAATTCGTCGAAGGCCTCGGCGACGTTCTGACACTCAGGCCTGCCCCCGGCGACGGTTCGCCCGAGATCAGCTGGGGTGACACCTTCTTCTACTACTCACCGGATCGGATCGTTCCCGACAGGACCCAGCCCTTCGCCACCATCGTCACCAAGAACTACCCCGGGGACGAAAGCTCGGGTCTGGACCGCGCGGGCGCGTTCCGGGTGAACATCCACGCAGGGAAGGAGGCGTTCATCGAGGCAACCGGCCACGCACCGCGAGAACAGGGCGTCGCCGACGCCGGTGCGCCCGACACCGTCATCGCGCATCCCGTCTACGGCCCCTTGAGCTGGCTGGCGGTCATCGACCCTGGCTCTCGCACCGGCAGAGTCGTTCGAGAGTTGCTGCGCGGGGCGCACACCCTGGCTCGCTCGCGCTACGAGCGACGAGCGGAATCCACCCCACGCTGATACGAGAAAGGCACGCGGCACCGAGGACGACGAAAAATGGCGTCGTCCCCGGTCACGCGTCGTCACATCTGGTAGATCTGGCTGCTGTTCCAACCGACGAGGAGTTCGTCGAGCGTCATGCTCTGGTCCCTGCGTTCTTGCCGTTGGTCGCGTTGTCGGTCGTGGCGGGGGCCGTCACCGTGGTCACCGCGATCGCCGGGGATGGTGGGTGCGGCGACTGTCGTGACGGGGTGTTCGGCCGCTGTCGCGATGGCGGTGGCGGCTCCGAGGGGGATGACGGCGAGCGCGGCGGCGACGGCGGCCGTGGCGAACCGGTTTCGCAGGGGGATTCGAGGGAGACGGTTCACTGCGCCCGACGGATTCGCCGCGTGCGAAGTCTCGGAGTGGGGAAGTGAGGTGTGCATTTCGTAGTCCTGTTCGAATGCGTGGGCCCAGCGTCCACAGCTATTCGAATGGTGTCTGCGAGGGCCCGGAACGTTACACCCGCGGTGCAGGAATCTCGGTTCCACAGTGAATCCGCGCCGGAGTGGAGATGTTCTCCATGGATGGATTCCCGTGTCCGTACTACCGTCGCAGTGACCGCAGGCGGGCACCATGGCGCGTCAGCCGGGACCAGTGGGGGAGAGGAGAAGCAGTGCCTTCCATCGAATCCGGCGGGGCTCGAATCGACTACACCGTGCACGGTGACGGCCGATCCTCGTCGAGCGTGATGTTGCTGGCGGGTTTCACAGCCCCCGCCACGTCGTGGCGTTATCAGATCCCGTCGCTGACCCAGGCAGGTCACCGCGTCATCGCGGTGGATCTGCCGGGCCACGGAACGGCTCCCGCCATGCCGCACGGCACGACGATGCAGACACGCGCCGGACTCGTGCACGCCCTCATCGAGCAACTCGACCTGCGGGATGCGGCAATGATCGGAGGCTCGATGGGCGCAAACACGATCTGGTCGTACGTCGACACGTACGGCACGGGGCGGCTTCGTGCCGCGGTTGTGGTCGATCAGACTCCGCGGATGCTCAATGCGCCGGAGTGGGCGTACGGGTCTACGGCTACGACCAGGAGAAGGTCGACACGTTCTTCGCGAACGGGATTCCCTCGACCGGCCACGGCACCCCGATCTGGAAACGCGGTATGCGGTTGGTCCGCCTGCTCGCCGCGATGGGCCGCGTCGACCGATCCCTGTCGCCACCGGAACTCGCCCTGTTGAACGATCATGCGAAACGCGACTGGTGTTCGACGATCCGTGCGAGCGATCTTCCCGTGCTCATCGTTGCCGGTTCCGACAGCGAGTTCTGGCCGTCAGCACACGCCGCCGCGGCCGCAGCACTCGCACCGAACGGAGCGTCGACCGTCGTCGCACGCGCAGGCCACGCGACGAACATGGAACGACCACATTCGTTCAACAGGGTTGTCGCCGAATTTCTCGATTCCGCGTCCTGAGCCCCGAACCGTGGCAAGCGCCGCCGCAGTCGCTACCGGTCAGTCGACGGACTGCACGACGACCGTGCCGCCGCTCTCCGCGGCTTCACGCGCCGCTGCCAACACCGCGATGGTGCCGAGCGCGGTGCGGGCAGGCACCGGTTGCTCGCCGGTGCCGGCAACGGCGGCCGCGAATTCCGTGTAGTAGTCCTGATACGCACCCCGTTGCGACGGGACCGTTTCCGCGCCCTCTGCTGTATGGAGGACGCCCCAGCGTTCCCGTCGTTCGTAACCCCACCCGGCGGGATCGTCGACGGGCCGCGTCCCCGCGAAGAGAGTCTGTGCCTGCACGTCCGTACCGTCCGCCACATAGGCGCCCAAGCTGCCGAACGCCCGCAGCCGTCGTCCCTCGAAGTGGTTGACCTTGCTCGACGAGACGCTCGAATAGACCCCGCTGCGGTGAGTGATATTGACGACGAAGCCGGCGTCGGTGCGCCCCTCTGGGCGGTCGACATAATCGAGGTGGGCGTCGACCCTCTCTGCCGGACCGAACAACCACAGCATCTGGTCGACGACGTGTGCGCCCATGTCGCGCAGCAACCCGCCAGTCGGGCCGGTTTCGAGCGTGTCGGCACCGTCCAGGTCGAATTGGGATTCGATACGCCAGATGTCGCCGAGTCGCGGCAACACCGACCTCAGCGTGCGGATGTCGGCGTCGTATCGACGGTTGTGATAGACGCTGAGCAGCACGCCGGCGTCGTCTGCGGCTGCTACCAACTCTCGGGCCGTCTCGACATCCGGCGCGAAGGGCTTGTCCGCGACCACGTGCACACCCCGCCCGATCGCCTCGAGTACGAGTTCGCGCCGCGTCTGCGGTGGGGTGGTGATCGTGACGGCATCGACGCCGGAGTCGATGAGCTCGCCGAGGCTCGAGAACACCGGTATTCCAGGGAAGCCTGCGGCAGCCTGGGCGACACGTGAGGCGGAGCGGGTCACGATGCCGCCCAGTGTGATTCCCTCGGCCGCTTCGACGAACGGTGCATGGAAGTAGCGGCCGCCCAGTCCGTACCCGACGATTCCGATATTCATACTCATGCGTGGATTATATGTTAAGACATTCGAACAATCTATGTCTGTAGAGCAGGCAGTCGCGGTGTCGAGGGTCGAGAACCGCGCAGTGCCGTGCCAGGATGAGGTGGCACGATCACTTGCAGGGAGGCGACGACATTGTCGGAGCGATCAGGATCCCACGCCGACGATCCGTTCAGCGGTCGGCAGCCAACCAGTCACGAACGGATGACGGGACGGCCCTGGGATGCGTCCTACCACGAGGGGCCTGCGCCGTGGGATGTCGGCCGGCCGCAGCCGGCGATCGTGCGGGTGGCATCCGAAGGTGGATTCGCCGGAGCGGTGCTCGATGCGGGATGCGGGACCGGCGAGAACGCTCTTCACGTCGCCTCGCTGGGATTGCAGGTTCTGGGCGTCGACGTGGCTGCGACGGCACTGGCGATCGCCCGGGAGAAGGCCGACGACCGCCGGATCGAGGTCGAGTTCGCAGTGGCAGACGCGTTCCAGTTGGACAGTATGGGGCGCCGGTTCGGGACCGTGCTGGACTGCGGACTGTTCCACACGTTCGACGCCGCCGAGCGACCACGCTACGTGGCGAGTTTGGCGTCGGTGACCGAACACGGCGGAACCGTGTATGTGTTGTGCTTCAGCGACGATGGTCCCGATACCGGCCCGCACCCCGTCAGCCGGGAGGAGCTGAGAGCGGCGTTCGACCCCAGCGATGGATGGAAGGTCGCCGCCATTGAACCGGACCGGATCGAGACGCGATTCCACGACGACGGCGCACCGGCCTGGTTTGCGACCATCGAGCGGATCTAGCCGGCGGGCGGGTCGGCCCGGTGAACGGTCGGCATTTCGTTAGTGCGTGCCGTCATTCGGCGTTTCCGGTCGGGAAGTAGACCGACCCGTCGCTACCGACGCAGCCGCCCTGGACGGGGCCGGGCCCGAAGTATGCGCCGTTGACCTGACCGGCGCCACCGGAGGAATTCGACCCGACTCCGGCTCCCGCGACGCCGACTGCCCCGCAGGTGTAGCTGTTCGAGTCGCCCGGCTCGCTCTCGACCTGAACCTGTGTGCCCGGAGTGTTCGGATCCCCGTGCAGGTTCGGTGCCGCGGCCGCGACCCCGGGTGCGGCGAAGATGGCGAGTGCGGCGGCCGCCGCGAGCGCCGAGCGCACTGCGAATGTGTTCATGCGATTCACCCTCGATTCGGTGGGCGCCCCGGATTCAGCTCGCCGGGTTCCGGGCGGGTCGTCTCCCGTGACGCATTCGTCTCACGGTAGGACCCCAATTATCGTCCGCTCCACCCGGAAATCCCACCCCGGGTATGCGCCGCGTGAATCGGCCAGGCGGCACGCTCCACCCACCGTCCTTGACATGAAGTGGACTTTAGGTTTCACGATGGTCGCAGATGTCACTGGAGGCAAGGAGTCTGCGATGAACGGCACCGGGACGGCGCTGATCACAGGAGGATCGGCAGGGCTGGGACGGGCGAGCGCACTCGCGCTCGCGGAGCGTGGCTGGGAGGTGATCATCACCGGGAGGCGGGTCGAACCGCTCGATCGGGTTGCCGCGCGGGCACACACCATCACCGCACTCCCCGGTGACGTGACCGATCCACGGCAGCGCGAGCGCATCGCCGTCGAGATCGCGGCGCGGGGACGACTGGATCTGTTGCTCAACAACGCCAGCGCGCTCGGACCCAGCCCGATGCCCACCCTCGCCCGGTATCCGGAGGACGCATTGGCGCAGGTCTTCGCGACCGATGTGCTCGCCCCGCTCGCCTTGATCGCCGCGCTGATCGCGCATGTGCGGGACGCGGGCGGGACCGTGATCAACATTTCGTCGGATGCCGCGGTCGAGGCGTATGCGGGCTGGGGCGGGTACGGGGCCGCGAAGGCGGCGCTCGACCACGCGACCGCGGTGCTGGCGGTCGAGGAACCCGGCCTTGCGGTCTACGCCTTCGATCCCGGCGACATGCGCACCGAGATGCACCAGGCGGCGTTCCCCGGCGAGGACATCTCGGATCGGCCCGATCCGGAGACCGTGGTGCCTGCGCTGCTGCATTTGCTCGACACGAGCCCACCCAGCGGCCGGTACCGCGCCGCGGACTTCGCGGTCGCAGCGAACACAGGGGTGACGTCGTGACCCGCGCACACGTCCCCTCCGCGGCCGAGTTCCGGTTCGCGCTGCCTCGGCGATTGGAGGCGAGTGGTCCACCGGAGAGCCGGGGGCTGCCGCGCGACTCGGTGCGGCTGCTGGTCTCCGATCGGGGCAGGGTGGAACACACCAGATTTCACAACCTGCCGCACTTCCTCGAGGCCGGCGACGTGGTGGTGGTGAACGCGTCGTCGACGTTGGCCGCGGCGGTGGACGGGACCGTCGACGCGGTGGGACCTGTGGTCGCGCACTTCTCCACCGACCTCGGGAACGGGGACTGGGCGGTCGAGGTGCGAGCGCCGGGACCGGCCTCCGGCGCCCTCGACACGGTCGCGGCGGGAACGCGGATCATTTTGCCGCGCGGCGTTGTTGCGACCCTCGTGGAACCCTGGCCCCACGGTTCGACCAGGCTGTGGAGGGCCTCGATCGACGGCGTCGCCGATGTAGCCGCGGAACTGCTCGCCACCTCGGGCCGTCCGATCACCTACGCGTACGTCCACGAACGCTGGCCTCTGTCGTCGTACCAGACGATCTTCGGCCGTAGTGGCGGAAGCGCCGAGATGGCCAGCGCTGCGAGGCCGTTCACCCATCCGATGGTCACCGACCTGGCGACCTCGGGGGTGGTCGTGGCGCCGATCCTGCTGCACACCGGTGTCTCCTCGCCGGAGCGAGGGGAGCCACCGATACCGGAGCCGTACGAGGTGCCGGAGCAGACGGCGCGTCTGGTCAACGACCGGCGCGCCGCCGGAGGTCGCGTCATCGCGGTCGGCACCACCGTGACGAGGGCCCTCGAGACCCAGGCCACTTCTGACGGCATGTCGGTGGCGGGCGCCGGCTGGACGGACCTGGTACTGAGCGCGGAGAGGCCGGCACGGGTGGTGGACGGCCTGGTCACGGGCTGGCACGCGCCGGGGGCGTCGCATCTCATGCTGCTCGAATCGGTGGTGGGGGAGGCGGCAGTCCGTCGCGCCTACGACGAGGCTCTTTCACGCGGATACCTGTGGCACGAGTTCGGGGACAGTGCGCTGTTGCTGCGACAGTGACGATGCAATCGCGGTTCTCGACAGCGGCGCCGTGGGCGAGTTGACTGAAACTGGTGATCTCGGCAATTCAGAAGGGATCACAGAGGACAGGACGTCGTCATGAACATCGGAAAGAAGATCCGGCACAAGGTCGAAACCGCCGAAGGCGCCACCAAGAAGGCAGTCGGCAAGGCCACCGGGAACGCCCACCTCGAAGCCGAGGGGAGCAAGGAACAGGCCAAAGGCAACACCAAGCAGATGGGAGACAAGGTCAAGGACGCGGGCAAGAAGATCAAGAACGCCCTCAAACACTGACCGAACCTCGGGCGAGTCCGGACTACTCGTTCGACAGCAGCGGCCCCAGCGGCCCGAGGTCGATGTTCAGGTCCTCGGGCGTGAGATCGAAATGCTCACGCAACTCCGCCATCCGCTCCTCGAGCAGCATGAGCGTCGTGCCGATGCGTTCGATCTGCTCGTCGCTGAGATCGCCGTGCTCGACTCGGCGTATCGCCTGCCGTTCCATCAATTGGCGTAAGAGCTCGACGATCGTCAGGACCAGCGTGACCAGGCCCTTCTCGACGGATTCGGGGTCGGCGTCGATTCGCTGTGGCAGAACCCGACGACCGATGTCGGTCGGGGCATCCGAATCGATGGGCTCGGACTCAGTCATCGGCGGGCTCCGGCCCGACCGGGTCGGGGACGAGTGCGCTGACCGATGCGATGAGCGTGCGCAGCGAGATCCGGACCATGTCGACGTCGGCGAGCGACAGGGTGATCTCGCCGGTGATGACGACACCACCGCCGAGCACCCGATCGAGCAGGTCGACGAGCGCGATGCGGCGAGTGTCGTCCGCGGGGACCATCTCGCTCATGGCCTCACCCGTCGATCCCGGCGAAGGAGTACGGCGGCCACGGTCCGGTCAGATCCAGTGTGATGCCCGGGCGTTCGGCGTCGAGTGCCGACACGAGCGCAGCGAAGTCGTCGATCCGTGCGTTGTCCACGAGGTAGGTGCCGTTGAAGATCATCCAGGCCCGTTTACCGGTCAGCACCGGATCGGTGACTTGCCGTCGAAGCCCGTCGACGGCACGGCCCAGGAGCGCGGAGTGAATCTCGCCCGCGTGGCCGGCCGCCCTGCGTTCCACGTCTTGCTGTGCGCTCAACTCCGCACGACGACGCAGCAGATACGCGGTCCCCTTTCCCTTCGCGCCGGTCGCGGAAGGTTCCTCTTTCACGTTCTGCGCCAGCACCTTTGCGTCTCCGAACGCTTTGACACCCCACTCACTCCGTCCGGTCACCCGGCGCAGCGCTGTGCTGAACTCCTCCTGTCGTTCGTCGAGGAGGAGGCGAACGCGATCGTCGTCGAGGTAGAGGGTTGCCAACCGCAATGGAACCGTGGGACCGCAGCGCAACACGGCAGCCACCACACTGTCGTGTGCTCTCGCGGTTGCCGCAAGCCAGTCGAGGTCCTCGAGGTTGCGCTGCAGAGGTTCCTGCCCGAATTCGCTCAGGCTCACCGTCCCCACCACCGCGGCGAGACCCGCCGACGCCACCGCGCGGACCGGCTCGCCGGCCACACCGGTGACCCCGGCGAGTTGTGCGTCGCCGATGCTGTCGGTGGTGATGCTGTAAAGCCAGACACCCTCATCCGCCGTCATCGCCGGGCTCCTGACGTTTCGCCTCCACCTCGACCGTTTCCGCGGCCTCGACGGCAGGGCGAACCGACCTGTCGGACTCGAGTTCGGCGATCCGCTCCCGAAGCTTCCGGTTCTCGAGTTCGAAGTCGCTGTTCCTGCCGGTCAGCCAGGGGTCGTGCTCCCACCAATCGATGCCCACCTCCTTCGCGGTTTCCAGCGAGGCGATCACCAGTCGCACCTTGATGGTCAGCAGTTCGATGTCGAGCAGGTTGACCTGGATGTCTCCGGCGATCACGAGCCCCTTGTCGAGCACCCGCTCGAGGATCTCGCCGAGGTTCGTCGACTGGTGCCCGCCGCCCATTCCGCCGCCCGAACTCTGCGGAAGGTTGCTCGCGCCGCCGCCGGCGATGGTCATGACTGCGTGCTCCCACTGTCACCGACACCGCGGATGTAGCGGCGGGTTCTGCGGTAGGACAACAGCTCTCCATCCAGATCCAACACCACCTCGTACATCGCGAGCATGTCCGTCGACGACGGGATTCGTCGATCCTCGACTACCTCCACCTCCACCGCCCAGCCGTCGTCGGTCGGCATGACCGAGGTCGCACCCAGTGGTTTCTTGCCGGTCAACTGCGCAATGTCACGCGTCGCGATCTCGGCGATCTCGGGTGCCGGCAACGGTGGTGGCTCCTCTTCTGCCATCGCCCGTCACTCCCTCTCCGGACCGGTGGGATGTGCCGTTCCGGTCATTCGATCGAGGATGGCCTGCTGTGCCTGCTCTTCCTCCTCGGCGGAGATCTCGCCTGCCGCACGTGCGTCCTCCAGTTCCTCGAGTGCGCGGCGCGCACTCGCGGGATTGTGGAGTTCCTCCTCGACCTGTTGCTGTATCAACTCGGCTAACGAGATCACCCCGCGAACGGGGGCAAGCGGCAGCGTGGCGATGAACGACAGGAGACCCATCGGTCAGCCCTCCGGTTTCTGCGTGACCACGAAGTCGTAGGCGGCGAGCGGTCCGAGCAGGCGCATGTCGACCCGGCCGTCCCACTGCTCGGCCAGTTCTCCCACTGCTTTCTCGAGTTCTTCCTGCCGTGCGACCTCGACGAGGACGGCTACTTGCGCGGCCTCCTCCTCGTGAGTCGGTTCCCGGACGTTGACCGAATCGGACAGCGAGTCGAGTGCCTCGACCACCTTGCGGGTGTCTTCGTCCCGCTTGGCCTCGATGGCATTACTGACGATTTCGCCGAGGGCCATCCGGGCGTCGCGGGTGGTCTCCTCGGGCTGATCCCGGATCGTGCCGAGCAGCTTGCTCGCCTGTTCGTTCTCTTCGATTATTTCTCGGAGGATCGCCTGCTCGACGTATCGCCCCTTCACGACGTATTGTGCTCGGCCTTCGAGTTCCTCCAGCGCGGCGGCGAACTCCTCGGCGTGTGCCGCGAGTAACTCCTCCGCGACAGCGTCCTCATCGGTCATGACTGCCCCGAAACGAAGCGGGAGCACCGGTGCCACACGAGACGTGCCATCCAGCACGTGCGCGTGGGTTCGGAGGTCCTCGGGCTTGCCGAGCGGCCTGTCCACCGAAATTTCGCTCACGAGCGCTGCGATGTCGCCGTGCTTGACGATGCTGACCGGTCCGTCACACACTCCGACCGCGTCTTTTTCGGCTTCCACATCGGCGGGCACGATGCCGTACACGTAGACACCGCTGGTGCGCGGCTCGTCGGGTGCGTCGGTGCTCTGGTTTGACGTAGACATCACTTGTCCCCTCGAGTGGACTTGCGCGAAACACGTTCGCGCTCAGGTTCTTCCTGCCCGCCGCCGAGGATGTCGCCGAGTTTCTCACCCGCGGACTCGATCGCGCCCTTGGTTTTCGACTTGGCGCCGCCCTCGGTGACGTCCCCAACCAGATCCGTCAGGCCCTTCGGCTCGCCACTGCCGATTTCGAGCCGGTTCACGGCCTCCGCGAACCGCAGGTAGGTGTCGACACTGGCGACGACGACGCGTGCATCGATCGTCAGCAGTTCGATGCCGACCAGCGAGACACGCACGTAGGCGTCGATGACGAGACCCTTGTCGAGGATTGTGTCGATGACGTCGGCGAGGCTACTCGAGCTGGGACCGCCGCTGACGCCGCCACCACCTCCCCCCGCCGGTTGTATTGCCGTCATCGTCGTGCTCCTTGTCGCGAGCTCGCCGTCTTCGCGGCAGTCTTGCGCGGGCGCCCTCGCCGTTTCGGGCCCTGGTCCTCAGCGGCAGCCGCGGTCTTGCGCGGGCGACCTCGGCGCCGCGGCGGCGGTGCTTCTGCTTCCTCCTCCTCGTCTGATTCCGTGCCCGCGTCCTCGTCGGTTTCCTCGGTGTCGTCTTCGTCGGTTTCCTCAGCCTCGTCGCCTTCGGCCTCGTCGCCTTCGGCCTCGTCGCCCTCAGCCTCGTCGCCCTCGGGCTCGTCGGTTTCCTCGAGCTCTTCCGACTCTTCCGGCTGCGCCTCGTCCTCTTCGGGCTCGACTACCTCGCCGTCCCGGATCTCTCCGCGCCAGCCCTCGACTTCGTCGGGATGGAGAACGGACTGCGTCATGACATGGCGTGCAAAGTGTTTCAACTCCAGCCGTGCTCGCCGCCCCTGTGCACGCCACAGGTTTCCTGTCTTCTCGAATAGTCCTTTCGGGTGATACTCGAGGATCAGAACGATGCGGGTGAGGTCGGGAGTCACCTCGTGGAACGTCACCGCCCCGTCGATGAAACCCTTGGCACCCTTCGAGCGCCACACGATCCGCTCATCCGGAACCTGCTCGATGATCGACGCTTCCCAGGTTCGGTGCGACAAGAAGATCTGAGCCTTCCACTCGACCTTTTCGTCCGATTCCTGTTCCACCCGCTCGACCTTCTTCATGAAGGAGGGAAAGTCGGCGAATTGGGTCCATTGGTTGTAGACCAGCTGGACCGGGACACCGACATCGATCGTTTCGACGATATTGGTCAACTTGAGCTTCTTGCCCTTACCGCCACCGCCACCGCCACCACCAGTGACCGCGTCCTTCACATCCGACGCCGTGTCCTTCACCTTGTCCGTCAACCCGGAGAACAGTGACTTGCCATCGCCCTTCTCGTCCCCGTTGCCGTCACCCTGCTGCTCTTTGCCGGTGACCGCGGACAGCAGGCTTCCGCCGCCACCCTCGGCGTAATCGGTGAGCCTCCCGGATGCACCCTGCACCTTGTCGGA
>NZ_LTCZ01000123.1:0-4699 GCF_001583455.1 Rhodococcus sp. LB1
AGCCGCGCTGCAGCAGCGCGAGGGTCTCGTCCGCCCGGGCCTGCTGTGCGAGGATCCGCGCCTGCGTGATCGTGCCGAGTGGTTGCGCCCCTTCGGTTCTCGCCCGGTCCGTGGCCGCGGTGGAGACCAGGGTGGCGGCGGCCAGCCAGATCAGGAGGGTGGCGGCGAGGAGCGACGCGAGGACGAGGCCGGGATTGACGCGTCGTTTGCTCTTGCGCGCCAGATACACCTGCGCGACGACGAGCGCGACGAGCAGGGCGACGGCGACGGCGAACGCGGCTCTCGGGAGCCGCCCGGTGAGGACCTGGGTGTCGGCGACGGACCTCGACTGCTCCGAGTAGAGACTCTCGGCCGCGGGCAGGATCGTGTCCTGCATCATCGCGGAGGCGTCGCTGAGATAGGCGACGCCGACCGGGTTGCCCGACCGATTGTTGGCGCGGGCCGTGGCGATCAGGCTGGTGTAGTCGGCGAGGTTCCGCGACACCTCGGACAGCAGCGCGAGGGCCGCGGCGTCTGTCGAGGCGACGCCGTTCGACGCGGTGACCAGCGCGTTCGACGCGTCCCCGATCGCCTGGTTGTACCGATTGCGGACGGCGATCGGCTCGACACCGCCCGAGATGAAGGATGTGGCGGCCGCGGCGTCGGCGATGGACAGGGAACTGTAGAGCCGTTCGGCTGCGTAGGTGAGGGGTTCGGTGTGCGTCCGCAGGGTCTCGATGCGCTGTTGCCGGGCACCGATCGCCGCCGACGTGATCGCCCCGGTCATGAGCGCAGCGGTCACGAGGGCGATCCCCAGCACGGACAGTCGTCCCGGGGTCGAGACGAGGAATTCCCGCCACGGCCGGCGCCGGGATTCGGGCTCGACGAGCAGGGACTCGTCCAGCGAGTGTTCTTCGGTGACGGCGTCGTCTCCGCGGTGGAACACGGTGTCCTCCTCCGCCGAGGTCTTCTGCAAGTGTGCCCCGATTCCCGGCGGGTCGTGCCGGAAAAGCCGATGTCGCATCGGATGCACAGAGAAGGACAGGGACCGCTGGTGCGGTCCCTGTCCTTCGGTACTGCGGGTGCGTCAGGGTTGCTCGTGGGTGACGACTCCGACGAGTTGCTCCGCGTCGGAACCGTCGGCAGGCGATTCCGCGGGCGGCGTGACGGTGTCGAGGCGTTCGGCGCTGGTGCGACTGCGCCGGCGGAACTCGTACCCGATCAGGATGAAGGCGAGAGTCACCACACTCAGCCAGAACTGCGAACGGGTGGTGGGGAGCACGGCCATGGCGGCGATCACGGCTCCCATCAGGGCGATGGTCGCGTAGCTGAGCCAGGGGAACAGCCACATCTTCAGGCTGAGGGCCTCGGGATCTCGAGCCTCCAGTTTCCTGCGGAGCGCGACCTGGGAGATCGCGATCATGAGGTAGACGAAGAGCGCTACGGCGCCGTACGAGTTGACCAGGAACGAGAACACGAGGTCCGGGGAGACGAACGCCGCGATCACCGACGCGTAGCCGATCACCGTTCCGGCGAGGATCGCGCGCCTCGGCACGCCACCGCCGGACAGGCGGGTGAACATGTGCGGGGCGTCGCCGTTGCGGGTGAGGGCGAAGAGCATCCGCGAGGAGGTGTACAGCGCCGAGTTCAGGCAGGACAGCACCGCGGTGAGGATGACGACGTTCATGATCGTGGCGACACCGGGAATGTGCAGGGCGGAGAGCGCTGCCGCGTAGGGGCTGACTCCGACGGCCTCCGTGCTCCACGGCACAACCGCGACGACGACGAAGATGGAACCGACGTAGAAGGTGATGATCCGGACCACGATGGAGCGCATCGCCCGGGCGACCGCTTTCTTGGGTTCTGCGGACTCGGCGGCCGCGATGGTCACGATCTCGGCACCGGTGAAGAAGGCCACGCAGGGGACGACCGCGGCGAGCACCGCGCCCCAGCCGAGCGGAGCGAATCCGCCGTGGCTGACGAGATTCGCCACTCCGGGGGTCGAGTCCGGCCACAGTCCGGTGATCCACAGTGCGCCCAACCCGAGGAAGAGGACGATCGCGATCACCTTGATCGACGAGAACCAGTACTCGAATTCGCCGAACGAACGCGCTGACACGAGATTAGTGCAGGTCAGGATCACGAGAAGGCCGAGGCTGAGGATCCACAGCGGCGCGGACGGGAGGTAGAGCTGGAGTATTCGGCCGCCGGCGATGGCTTCGACCGCGACGACGATGACGAAGAAGTACCAGTACATCCAGCCGACCGAGAAGCCGGCGCGATTGCCGAGCGCTTCCCTGGCGTACACGTAGAACGATCCGACCACCGGCCGGGCCACCGCCATTTCCGCCAGCATCCGCATGATCAGGAGTGTGATGACCCCCGCAATGAGAAACGACACGATCGCCGCCGGGCCTGCGCTCTCGATGACGACGCCGCTGCCGACGAACAATCCGGCACCGATCACGCCGCCAAGGGCGATGAGGTTCATGTGCCGTTTCTTCAGGCCCTTTCCGAGGCCGGAGTCCTGGGATTGGACCGGGGGTGGTGTTGAAGTCACGTTTTCCTCCACTGTGCGCTGACCGGAATCGTCAGGTCGCCATCGCGATCCGGGGTCGGATCGTCGGCGGTTGGAACGGAGAACAGTGCCGGCGGAGATACGGGAGACGATCCACCGCGAACTGAACTGTTGATGTGATGCACAACACTGTATGGAGGGTCCGGTGGGCAGCACAGTGCCAGTTCGACGGCACGTCTGGGGACCAGTTCGTTACCACTGGTCACAGGGTTGGGGTGTTCGTACGGCCTCGAGGGTGCGTGCCGGCGCCGGGGGATCCAGATGTGCCGCGAAACCGTCCCGCCGGGCCATGCGAACACGCTCCTCCCGGCGGCGATCGCTGTCCTCCCAGTTCAGAGGCTTTCTCGGTCGGCGGTTCCGCGGTCGAACTGGTCCCATCGCTTGCGAGGCAACTGGCTCTGGGCGAGTTCTGGCACCAGTCGTAGTGTGAGGTGAACACCGAAATAAGTGATGTGGATCACATATACGATTGGGTCGCTGAACCGGTGGGTGCCCGCATCGACGCACGACCGACGAGGTCGGGTCAGGTGAGGGCCACGGCAGCGCCTTCTGGAGGAAAATGTGGACAGTACCGTTCCCGGACACACCGACAGTTCAGGTCTCGGCAAGGGCCTGAAGCGCAGGCACATGAATCTCATCGCCCTGGGCGGGGTGATCGGCGCCGGCCTCTTCGTGGGCAGCGGTGTCGTCATCGGCGGTGCCGGTCCCGGCGCCATCATCTCCTTCCTCATCGCAGGCATCATCACGTTGCTGATCATGCGGATGCTGGCGGAGATGGCGGTGGCCCGGCCGGTGGTCGGATCGTTCTACGTCTACGCCCGCCAGGCCCTGGGGCGTCGCGCCGGGTTCGCGACGGGGTGGATGTACTGGTATTTCTTCGTCATCGTCGTCGCCGTCGAGGCCATCGCCGGCGGCCGGATCCTGCAGCTCTGGCTGCCGATGATCCCGCTGTGGCTCCTGAGCCTGGGGCTGATGCTCCTGCTGACGGCCACCAACATGGTGTCCGCCCGCTCCTACGGCGAGTTCGAATACTGGTTCTCGTCGATCAAGGTCGTGGCGATCGTTCTGTTTCTCGGGATGGGCGCCCTCTGGATCACCGGACTGTGGCCCGATTCGACGCCCGGGCTCGGCAACCTCGTGAACCACGGCGGCTTCACCCCGCTCGGCTGGGGTGCGGTGCTCGCCGCGGTCGTCCCCTGCGTCGCCTTCTACACGGGAGCCGAGATCGTGACGATCGCCGCGGCCGAGTCGGAGGAGCCGAAGCGTGCTGTCGCCCATGCCATGCGGTCGATCGTGGTACGGATCGTGACGTTCTACGTCGGTTCGATTCTCGTGGTCGTCACGATCCAACCGTGGAACACCGAGAGTGTCGGTGTGAGCCCGTACGCCGCGGTGCTCGAGGTCCTCGGAATTCCCGGTGTCGCGACGATCATGAACTTCATCGTCCTCACCGCGGTCCTCTCCTGCCTGAACTCGGCGCTGTACACCACGTCCCGAATGCTGTTCGCACTCACCCGCAACGGCGACGCCCCCAAGTTCTTCACGACGCTGTCCCGCAACGGCGTGCCGCGTCGTGCGATCCTGCTCGGCACCACAGTCGGATACGTGTCCGTCGCCTGCACCTACGTGTGGGGCGACGTCGTCTTCGGCTTCCTCGTCAACTCGTACGGCGCCGTCGCGCTGTTCGTGTACCTCCTGATCGCCATCTCCCAGGTGGTGCTCCGACGGCGACTCGAGCGCGAAGACCCAGCCGCACTGCAACTCCGGATGTGGCTGTTCCCGTGGCTGAGCTACGCCACCATCGCCCTGATGGCCACCGTCATTCTCGCGATGGCGTTCCTGCCGACCACCCGTTCCCAGTTCCTCATGAGCGGTCTGACGTTGATCGTCATCCTGATCAGCTACCAGGTACGGAAGTTGCTCGGCAAGGGCGGTCGCGACGACGAATCACTGTCCGCTGCTCCTCCGATCGGTTCCGCGGACGAGTCGGTCGCGGAGGCCGAGAAGCGCATCGAGTCCGTGGAGACGCTCGGCGGCTCGGACATCGAACTGCTGGCGGCCGCGCAACAGAAGCCGCACACCCATCGTCATCAGAGGAGACAGTCGTGAACAGTTCCGCCGTCGGTACGGCGCGCGTCAAGC
>NZ_LTCZ01000124.1:0-12369 GCF_001583455.1 Rhodococcus sp. LB1
AGCCGCGGCATGCCCGGCGAGGGGTGCATCGACATGACCGGATTCGTCGCCGACTGCAGGAACGCCGGCTATCGGGGACTTGTCGAGGTCGAGATCCTCAGCGACCGCTGGTGGGCCGCAGACCCGAAGGAGGCGGTCCACGCCGCGGCGAACGGCCTCGCCGCCGTCTGAAACCCGGCTCAGCTCGAGGCGGGCCCCGTCGACTCGCGAATGACGACGTCGGCGGGGATCAGCGGCGGAGACGTGGTGGTCTCGTTGTTCAGGGCCGCGCGCATCAGCGACCACGCTTGGTCGCCCAGGTCGATCTTCGGGCTGACCACCGTGGTCAGGCGCGGCGCCAGGTGGCGCGCCATGTCGATGTCGTCGAAGCCGGTGACCGAAATGTCCTCGGGGACGCGGAGTCCGCGCTCACGCAGTTTCGAGATGACGCCCAGCGCGGTCAGGTCGTTGAAGCAGACGAGAGCGGTCGGTTCGTGCGTGAGTGCTTCTTCCACCACGTCGTAGCCACCCTCGATGGTGCCGTCCGACGGCACCGCCGTCGCCTCGATCCCGAGCACCTTCGCCATTTCGATGGCCCGCCACCGCTCGCGGTTCTGCCAGGCCAGATCCGAGCCCTTCACGTAGACGATCCGGCGATGGCCGAGCTTCGCGAGATGCCCGCACAGCTGCATCATGGGGGTGAAGTTGTCGACGGCCACCATGGGGAGATCTACTTCCAGCTCGACGCGGTTGACGAGCAGGACGGGAGTCGACTGCTTGGCGAGTTCCTTCAGGCCACTCGTCGGAATCCTCGACGAGAGCAGCACGAGGCCGTCGACCTGGCCGAGCAGGTCGAGTGCGGTGGCGAGTTCGTCCGCCGCGTCACCCGAGTAGTCGGCGACGAGCATGCGGTACCCGTCGGCGGTGGCGCCGTGGTGCATCTGCTTGACGACGTCGAAGAAGTACGCGTTCGCCAGGTCCGGCAGGATCACGCCCATGTTCCTCAGCGACCCGAGGACGAGTCCGCGGGCGGCGGTGCTGGGCCGGTAGGACAGCTCATCGGCGACCTTGTGGACCCGGGCCGCGAGGTCCGGGGTCACCGACGAGCTGCCGCTCATGACACGGGAGACGGTGGCGATCGAGACCCCGGCTGCCTTCGCTACGGTATTGATCGTGACGCGACGGCTCGCGGGCACTCGGGTCTGATCAGCCATAGCTGCCTCTACATCTCTCGTCACCATTGCTACCGTCTCCCACCTCGTCGGGTGGAAACGCTTACAGCGTATCGCGAAGACGGCCCCGGATCACGCGGACGCTCACTCCGTGCGCAACAAGGCGCGCGTTCCGAGCAGTTTTCGCGACGTCAGCAGCACCTTGACGTGCTTGCTGCCGTTCGATTCGAGTTCCTCGACCGCGCGACCGAACTCGTCCAGAGGGAACGTCGCGGTGTGCAGCGGTGACGCGTCCACCTTCCCCGATTCGAGGAGTTCGGCCGCGTCGACGAAGTCCTGCCGGACGTAGTTCCGGCAGGCCACGACGGACAGTTCGCGGGCGTAGAGCGCGCTGTAGTCGAGGGTCAGTTCGTGCCCGGGTTTCGCGGACGCGATCGCGACGTACCGGCCGCCCGGAGCGAGGACCCGCAGCGCCAGCCGAGACGACTCGTCGGTGCACACCGTGTCGTAGACCAGGTCGACCGCGTCAGTCCGGTCCCGGAGCCAGCCCTCGAGCGCGGCCCCCGAGTCCGTCGTGAAGTCGCTCATCCCGCACGCCAGGGCGGGCTGCTCACGTTCGGTGTAGCGATCGACACCGAACACCTGGACGCCCCGACTCCTGGCCACCAGCGTGGTCGCGAGACCGATCGCACCGGTCCCGATGACCAGCGCGGTGTCCCCCTCCGACACGCCGCCGCGCCGGACCACATGAACTCCGACGGCGAGCGGTTCGACGAGCGCCCCGAAACGGTCCAGCACCGAGTCGCTCACGGGCACGCATTGCGTCTCGGGAACGACGAACTCCTCGCTGAAACACCCGCGTGGGTCGGACAGGCCGAACACGCGGATGCTCGGGCAGTTGTTGATCCGGCCGTCTCGGCAGGCGCGGCATCGGCCGCAGCCCGTGGTCGGGTAGACCATCACCGGCTGACCGACCGTGAGACTCGTGCCCGGACCCACCCGCGACACACGTCCCGCGCATTCGTGGCCGAGCACCGTCGGATAGGCGGCGACGGCGTTCCGGCCGCGAAGATGAGACAGGTCACCGCCGCAGATCCCGGCCGAGTCGAGTGCGACGAGCACCTCCCCTTCGCCGGGTGCCGCGACGTCACCGTGATCGAGGCGATAGTCGTTCGGACCGTCGACCCGAATACTCAAGACTGACATGCGCTTTCCCTTTCCTCGGAGACAGTGTCATGCGTCTCCCCGGAGACAGTGACCGGCATCGTGCGGGCCGCGGCGGACCGGTAGGCGGCGTCGATCACCGCTTGCACGGGCAGCCCGGACCGGGCGTCGGACAGCGGTGCCGCACCTGCCGCCCAACTGGTGAAGACGTCGTCGTACAGCGACCGGAACCACGCCGTCATGGACAGCGGGTCCGGGCCGGACGCGTCGACGGACCCGTCGACGACCCGGCGGACCCCGCCGCCGATCTGGTCGAGCGAATCCCCCACCAGCCGCAGTTGTCCCGCGTCGCCGTTGAGGTGAATCGTCTCGGCACCGCCCGGCCACGCGGCCGTGCTCGCCGTCACCGACGCCGCATGCGTGCCGTGGTCGATCAGGAGGTGAATCGTGTCCTCGGCCTCGAGCCGGCCTCGGCTGGTGGAAGCCGCGGCCACGACACTGCGCGCCGGGCCGGCCAGCGACAGGTACAGGTCGAGGGTGTGGATGGCCTGGGTGATCAGCACTCCGCCGCCGTCGCGGTCCCAGGTCCCGCGTCCGGCCTCGGCGTAGTAGGAGTCGGGGCGCCACAGCGGGACGGTGACGGTCGCCGAGCGGAGGGCGCCGATCGCGCCGTCCGACAGAAGCTGCCGGGCGCGACGCGCCGCCTCCTTGTAGCGGTGTTGCAGCGTGACCGCCGCCCGCACTCCGGACCGCTCGGCGACGTCCACGATCGCCTGTGCATCGTGCAACGAGGCCGCCAGCGGTTTGTCGATCACCAGGTCCAGGCCGCGCTCGGCCAGTGCCGACGCGACGGCCAGGTGACTCGACGGCGGCGTGACCACCACCGCCGTGTCGGCGTCCAGGCCCGCTGCCGCGTCGACGCTCGGGAGTATCCGTGCCTCCGGTGCCAGCCGGCGTGCGGCCGCCGCCCTCGTCTCGTCGCGCGTCACCACACCGACCACCTCGGCGCCGACAGCCCGGAGGGCCGTGAGGTGTGCGGCGCTCGCGAGCCCGGCGCCGACCACCACGACGCGACGGGTCACGGTGCGACCTCGACGGATGTGCGCGAACCCACGCTCCGGCCGAGGGTCTCGGGAAGCAGGGCGATGCCGATCAGCCCGACCACGCTCAAGCCCATGAGGTAGCTCGCGACGAGCCAGGGCGTCCCGCCCGCGACGGCGACGAGGGCGGTGGCGACCAGCGGGATCGTGCCGCCGACCACGGCGGCCGGGATCTCCCGGGAGATCGCGATGCCGCTCCACCGGATCTTGGTGGGAAACAGTTCGGAGAGCAGCGCACCGCCCGGACCGGACGTCGTGCCCTGGACGAGGCAGATGCCGAGGATCAGTGCCAGTCCGACCATCCACGGCGACCGCGTATCGAGCATCATGAACATCGGGAACGGGAAGATGATGCCGAAGATCGCGCCGGACAACAGGACCGGCTTGCGGCCGACCTTGTCGGCCAGGCGGCCGAATCCGATGATGACGGGGATGGCGCAGAACTCGGCGACGATCAATCCGATCAGCGCCTGGGTGGAATCGACGCCGAGGGTCTTGGTCACGAACGAGAGCGCGAAGACCTGCATGACGTAGGCCCACGGAATCACGAAGCTGAACAGGGCAAGTCCGCACAGGATCTGCCGCCAGTGGTTGCGGACCGCCTCGACCAGCGGCGCGCGGTCCACCTCGCCGTGCTGCGCGGCCTCCTCGAACACGGCGGTCTCGTTCACCTTCAACCGCAGATAGCCGGCGACGAGAACGATGACGGCGCTGGCCAGGAACGGAATACGCCAGCCCCAGGACAGGAACTGGTCGTCGGGCATCAGCGTGAGCAACGCGAAGATCATGGTGGCGCCGCCGGTCCCGACGTAGATCGCGGCCCCCGGATACGCACTGGAGAGAGCGCGCCGGGAGCTGTCCGTGGATTCGGTGACCATCGTGATCGCCCCGGCGAACTCGGCGCCCGCGCCCGCACCCTGGAACAGGCGAAGCACGATGAGGAGGATCGGCGCCCAGATCCCGATCGCGTCCGCGGTGGGCAGCGCACCGATCAGCGTTGTCGAGGCGCCCATGACGAGCAGGGTCATGAGGAGCATCGGCTTGCGACCGAGCCGGTCGCCGAAGTGCGCGAACACCAGCCCACCGATCGGGCGGGCACCGAGCCCGACGGCGAACGTCCCGAAGGCGGCCATCGTGCCGGCCAGGGATCCCGCCCCGGGGAAGTAGAGCGGCCCGAAGACGAGGGCGGCCGCGAGACCGTAGAGCGTGAAGTCGTACCACTCGATCACGGTTCCCGCGGCGCTCGCCTTGATCACCCGGCGGCGCTGCTGCCCTGCCGACCCGTGCGGCACCGCGGTCGACCGCTCGGTGCCGAGTTCGGTCATGCCCATCGAGAACTCCTGACTGTGAAGGGAAACTGCCGGAACCCGACTACTATGACCCACGTCACCGAATTTGTAAACGCTTTCTCGATTACACAGGTGGATTCCAGTTCCCACAGTTCACAGCAAGATGCTCGACGTTTCCCGGCTAGTCCCGGTCAGATACCGCTTTCATTACTGGCAGCAGGACGCGTCCGGCCCCGCGGTCAGGCCGGACCCATGTCCGCCGATCGCCAGTGCTCGGGGCGGAGGTGGATGGCGACCTGTTCGCCGAGTTCGGCCCGGGCGAAATCGAGGTAGGCGTCGACCTTCTCCGGCGCGAGGTAGCGCTCGGTGACCTCCCGCAGCATGTCGTCGGTTCCCGGGACGGTGCGCGTCACCGCGCCCTCGACGGAAACGTATCGGACAGTGGGGTCGACGCGTTCGACCATCATGGTGAATCGCCCGGCCGCCTCGATGAGGCGCGCCTTCTCCGAACCGGCGCCGGTCAGTACCCACAGATCACCCCCCGGGGCGTACTGATACCAGATCGGGACCGTCAGAGGTCCGCGGTTCTCACCAGCGGAGACCGACAGCGCCGCGATGTGCGGCTCGGACAGAAACTGTTCGCGCTCGGACACAGACAATGGCATGACCTCGACGATAGGAGCCCCCACCGACAGACTTCGGCGCCCCGCAGCGGCGCGGCGGACCGATTGAATGGAACCTGGCGGTTCGAAACGGTTAGATGGGACCTGAGGTTCCGGACAGTGCAGCGTCGTACGTCGAAGTGAACGGAGACACAGATGCCAGGCCCAGTCGCGAGATTGGCACCCCAAGCAGTCCTCACTCCGCCCAGCGCTGCCTCGCTGTTCCTGGTGCTCGTCGCCGGGGACTCCGACGAAGACCGCGCGACGGTGTGCGACGTGATCTCCGGGATCGACGGACCGCTCAAAGCGGTGGGTTTTCGCGAACTCGCCGGCTCACTGTCGTGCGTGGTCGGTGTCGGTGCGCAGTTCTGGGACCGCGTGAGCGCGTCGTCGAAACCGGCGCACCTGCATCCGTTCGTCCCGCTGTCCGGGCCGGTCCACAGCGCGCCCTCCACGCCGGGTGACGTCCTGTTCCACATCAAGGCCGCCCGCAAAGACCTGTGCTTCGAACTGGGCCGCCAGATCGTCTCCGCGCTGGGCTCCGCCGCCACCGTGGTCGACGAGGTACACGGCTTCCGCTACTTCGACTCCCGCGACCTCCTCGGATTCGTCGACGGCACCGAGAATCCCACCGACGACGACGCCGCCGACGCCGCACTGATCGGCGACGAGGATCCCGACTTCCGTGGCGGAAGTTACGTGATCGTGCAGAAGTACCTGCACGACATGAGCGAGTGGAGCACGCTGAGCACCGAGGAACAGGAACGGGTCATCGGGCGCACCAAGCTCGAGAACGTCGAACTCGACGACGACGTCCAGCCCGGCAATTCGCACGTCACCCTCAACACCATCGTCGACGACGAGGGCGTCGAACACGACATCCTGCGCGACAACATGGCATTCGGCAGCCTCGGCGAGGCCGAGTACGGCACCTACTTCATCGGGTATGCCAAGGATCCCGCCGTCACCGAGCTGATGTTGCGACGCATGTTTCTCGGTGAGCCGCCCGGCAACTACGACCGCATCCTCGACTTCTCCACGGCGGCCACCGGCACGTTGTTCTTCGTGCCGAGTCGGGACGTGCTCGAATCGCTGGGCGACGAGCCGGCCGATGCCGAGTCGGCACCCGAAGACCCGGTCGAGCCCGCCGCGGCCGGCCCGTACGACCTGTCCCTGAACATCGGTGGTCTCAAAGGAGTATCGCAATGAGTGATTCGAGCAATCTGCACCGCAACCTGGCACCCGTGACCGAGGTTGCCTGGCAGCAGATCGGCGAAGAGGCCGCCCGCACGTTCAAGCGGCACGTCGCGGGTCGACGCGTCGTCGACGTCGCGGGACCGTTCGGATACTCCTACTCGGCCCACAACCTCGGCCGGGTCACCCCGATCAAGACGTCGGACAGCAGGATCCGGGCGCAGCAGCGGCAGGTCGACCCGCTCGTCGAACTCCGGTTCCCGTTCACCCTCAGCCGCGCCGAGGTCGACGACGTCGCCCGGGGTTCCCTCGACTCCGATTGGCAGCCCGTCAAGGACGCCGCGAAGGCCGTCGCGTTCGCGGAAGACCAGTCGATCTTCCAGGGATTCGACGAGGCGGGCATCCGCGGACTCGGACCGTCCAGCGACAACCCGGTTCTCAGCCTGCCGGAGGATCCGCTGCTGATCCCCGACGCCGTCGCCTCCGCACTGTCGGCGCTGCGACTCGCCGGTGTCGAGGGACCGTATTCGGTGGTGCTCGACGCCGATGCGTACACCGCGGTCAGCGAGACCCGCGACGAGGGACATCCCGTGTTCCACCACCTGCGTGACCTGGTCACCGGCGACATCATCTGGGCACCCGCCATCAGCGGTGGGTACGTGCTGTCCACTCGTGGCGGCGACAACCAGCTGACCCTCGGCACGGACCTGTCGATCGGCTACGACAGCCACACCGCCACCGATGTCACGCTCTACCTCGAGGAGACGTTCACGTTCGCCTCGCTCACCGCGGAGGCGGCGGTCGTCCTCGCACGCTGACGCACGCCGGGGTCGTCAGCCGCCGAACAGCAGGTACAGCCCACCGAAGGTGTACGTGACCATCGTGAACAGCAGTGCCAGCTGCCCGGTCAGCTGATGACCCCGCGGCAGGACCCGTACGGATTTGTCGTGTGCCGCAATCACTCCGAGGACGTGTCCGGCGAGGACACACAGCACCTTGATCGACGCCGTCGCGGCCGGATGCTCGGACAGCACGTACCAGACGTCGGCGTCGCCGAGCCCCAGCGGGTTCCATCCCCGACCCATCGGGTCGGCCAGCAGGATCACCGTCGCCTGCCCCTTCTCCACCAGATACGTCAGGTAGTGGGCGAAGACGTAGCCGATGATGATCGGGATCAGCGAATGCGACAGCAGCCCCGGCAGGGCGGCGCGCTGCTCCGGCCGTAGTCCGCCCGCGGCCCGCGAGGCCACCCAGAACGACACCCCGACGAAGCCGATGAACACCAGCAGCCCCGCCGTGCGCGCGAGAGTCGCGCCGATCGGGGAACCGATCGCGTCCACCAGCCGCGCCCACCACGGGAACGCCGAGAAACTGTCGAAGGCCGTGGACCCCAGCAGCGTTGCCATCAGCGCGACCGAGCCGGCTCGGACGGGCATCGATCCCAGGTGGTCCAGCGGATTGCGCAGCACGATCCGGCCGTCGTGCCGATCCCGGCTCAGCGGAGACAAGCGCGACGCCAGCGTGCTGTACACCTCGAACGGATCGCCCCGCTCACACCAGCGTTCGCCGCACGCGAAGGCCCCGGCCGTCGTGACCACGACGTAGACCAGCAGCCAGGTGCGCACGGCGGCAACGGAACCCGGGTTGCCGGAGGCGAGCTCGAGCCAGACGAAGGCGAACAGTCCCGCGACCGCGGGCCAGTAGCCCCACGAGTTGCGATACCGCGCATTGCCTTCGGTCGGCGGGCGCCCGATCGCCGCGCACACCGATCGGTGTACGGTGCGGACCGGGGAGACCCCCCGCCACACCGGGCCGAACGCCAGAGACACCGCGACCAGTCCCACCCAGAGCAGCACGTAGAACACGCCCGGCAGTGCATTCTCCGACGATGCCGCGGGTCCGAAGAACGCCGCGAGGGCCACCCACACCGCGAGCACCACACCGAACGCCGCCAGCACGTTCCGCGTGATCGGCGCGTCGGCGAACCGCGTCACCCAGCCCGGCAGTCTGCGCCCGGGACTGTCCGGATCCAGTTTCGGGGTGCGCCACGCGAACGCCAGGACCACGAAGGACACGGTGAGCGCCCAACTCGCCCCGATCAGCGCATACGTGAACGGAATCGGAAGGTCGGTGGATCCACCGAGGCCGTGCGCGAGAACAACGGTCATGGACGCACGAGCAGGGTGGCCACCGTCTTACCCGTGTCGTGCAACTCCACCGCCACCTGGCCCGGAACGTCCACGGAGAACTGGGTTTCCTGCGTTCCGGGGTGAATCTCGAACGAATGCTCCGGCACGGCGTGCACGTGCAGTTCGTCGTCGGCGTCGCTCTCGATCCGCAGGGTGACGGTCTCCCCCACCGTGGCCTCGATACGCTCGTTGTTCGGTGTGACCGAGCCGCTGTCGATCACGACGTCGATCACGACACCGTCCTCCGTTGCCGGAGTGTCGTTGTCGCCTCCACAGCCCGACACCAGGGCGACGACGACAGCAGGTACCACGACAACTCCGGCCAACCGCCTGATCACCTAATTCTCCTCGTCTTTCTCACTCGGGCCGTGTTTCGCACTCTCGGCATTCTCGGCGGCTTCCGCCTTGCGGTCCCGGACCGCCAGGTAGATGACCAGGCCGGCCACCAGGAACGCAGGGACGAACGCGGGAATCGCCAGCAGCACCGAGTGATCGGCGAGGAAGACGACGTCCGGGTCGTTCACCGGATTCATGTCACCGTCACGTCCTCGCGGGTGCCGGTGGCTGCCTGCCCCTGCGTGTACTTGCTGATCCGGCCCGCCCCCCAGGCCAGCGCGGTGATCAGCGCAAGTGTGCACACGAGCACGACCAGCGACGCGGCACCGAACAGCCAGGACGGATGATCGAAGTTCCGCTCCCGCTGCAGGATGGTGATCTCCGGGACGAAGTCGCGGGTCGAGGACGCGACGGCGGGGAGTTCCTCGGTGCCGATGCCCGGGTCGCTGGGCAGGTAGATCGGGACGGCCGTCATCGTGCGCCCGTCCTGCACGCGCAGCAACGTCTTCCACGTTCCGTGGACCGGCACCGGTTCGTGAGTCCGGTAGGTGCCGGGCCCGGTGCGCTCGAGTCGGTCGACCGTGAATCCGTTGCCCAATCCGGGGCCACCCTGCCAGGACAGAATGGACACCCAGGCGGGATTGTCGCCGGCGAGATCGGGTGGGTCGATGCGCACCTCCGCGTCGACCATCCGGCCGCCGTCCGGCGCGGCCTCTGTGAGAGCGATTGTCGCCGTGGCGTTGTCCGGGACGGTCGCGACGAGTCCGTTGGCGGTGGCACCGGCGATCACCACGACCGTGGCGACGACGATGGTGCGGCTGATCGCGGGACGCGGAAGCCCCTCGGATCGGAGCACCCGCCCGAGCAGGGCGCCGCACGCCCCGGCCGCGATTCCCACCGGCACGGCCATGGCCAGCGCCTCCGGCCACATGCTGGTGGGCCAGGGGTAGATGTACACGGCGCCGATCCACAGCGACTCGAGCCACAGCCCGACCGTCGCGACGAGGAGTCCGCCGACGGCACCGAAGGCCACCCGATTCTTGATCAGCGGTGTCAGGGCGAGCAGTTCGATCAGCACCGCGGCGCCGAGGCACAGTTCGAACACGTTCGTGGGGGCGCCGAGAACCGGTCCCACCATCAGTGCCGTGATCGCACGCACGACGCCTGCCACCGCCACGGCCACGATCGCCGCGAAGGGTCCGAGAACGATGCGCGCCGCCACCAGGGTGAACGCGGCCGCGCCGGCGATCATCATCGGTTGCAGGACGAGGCGGAACTGTTCGACGCCGAAGTCGTATTCGATCTGGAAGACGGACAGGCCGATGAGCAGGCCACCGAACGTGCCGCACCGCAGGAACCAGATCAGCCTGCTGTCCTGCTTCGTGTCACCGGGGGTGGCCATCCGGCCCTCGTAGTCCAGGAGCAGGACGCCGATCAGCGACAGTCCCGCACCGCCGATCAGCATCAGGTGCGTCGGCCCCCACAGTGTGACGTCCTGTCCGAAGATACGGTGCCAGACGTCGTCGAGCGGGAACCCGATGAGGGCGTACAGCCCCGCCCCGGCCACCAGGACGCCGCCGACCGGGACGTACCAGGTGCGCGTGATCTTGATCGCCGCCGGACCGGGTTTCTCGTCGCGCGGCAGGATCATCGCCAGCATTCCCGTGATGAACAGCAGGAAGAGTCCGACGAGGATGAAGTAGTGCGCGGGGTTTGCGAGCGGCCCGTCGTCGCGGCCTCGCCCGATGTGCAGGCTGACGTCCCAGATGAAACCGAAGAACGCCGTCAGGATGGTCCCGACGAACGTCACCAGGGGCAGCGCCACCCACGGGGGCCGGTCGAGCGCGCGTCCGGCCGTGTCGGCGACCGTCTGCAGCCACGTGATCTTGCGTGTGCGGTGCAGGTACGCGATCCACAGCAGACCCACGGTGATGATCGCCGTCGCCACCGAGATTCCGATGATCTGATCGAACGCCGCACCGCCACCCTCTCCGCCCGATTGGGCAAGAATGGGTGAACTCGGAGTAACAGTAACTTGGCTCACGTGGTGATTATGTGCGCCCCGTGCCGAAAACGCCAGACCCTCGACCCGACAGACGGCGGTTCGTAGGCAAATCTATTCACATCTGGGATCAGACGTAGATATGGCTAGATTCCTCTAGCGAGGCCTGGACCAGCGATAACTGCCACCGCCCGCACGAACAGCCGAGGTACGTGACGACTCCCGTGCTCGTCCGATGCCGAGATACTTCCTGCCAGTCGTGTTCGTGATGTTCGCTCATGCCATCAGCATGATGTAATGGCATTGTGCATCTCAACCCTTACGGCGAGTACGCGGTCACCCTCGCCGCCGACCTTGCCAATCACCCACCCGACTCGACCGGCGAACTCGTCGACCGGTGCGTCGACGCCGGCATCGTCGTCGACTTCCCCGTCACCGACGACGACCTCGCCGACGTGCTCGCGATGCTCGACCGGTGGTCGTCGATCGCGGACACCACCAGCGACGAAGCCCGGGCCGAACAGGTCAACCTCATGCTCACGAAGGCATCCGCCTACCCGCGACTGACCAACCACGCCGGCGACGGCTGGCACCTCCACTACCGCGACGACCAGCAGTCGCTGGCGGGCGTGCTCGAGGCGCTCTTCTCGGTCGGCACCGCACTGCACCTCGTCGGCCGCGGCATGCACCGGCTCGGCCGCTGCGCACTCGAGGAGTGCACCGCCATCTACGCCGACACGTCCCGCAACGGCCGCCAGCGGTACTGCTCACCGAAGTGCGCGAACCGGGACGCCGTTCGACGCCACCGGGCGCGCTGACCCGTATCGCTCAGTGCGGGAAGTCCTCTCCGGTGAACTCCCGCTTCTCCACGAGCACCAGCCAGTTGCCGGAGTTGTCCCGCTTGACGTCCTCTCGGCCGTGAACGACCGAGAATCCCCTCGAGACTCGCGTCCCGAGGTTCCTGTTTCACCGACAGTTGCCTCCCCACACCCTAGGCGCGGGGCGGTCTCACACCATCTCCGCAGGCTGTCACCGTCAGTCCGACGGCCAAAATGTTCTTCGCCGCGTTCACATCCCGGTCGTGGACGGTGCCGCATCGGCACGCCCACTCCCGCACGGTCAGCGGCATCGTCGACGCGAGCACCCCACACACCGAGCAGGTCTTCGACGAGGGATAGAACCGGTCGATCACCACCACCCGCCGCCCGTACCAGTCGGCCTTGTACTCGAGCATCGACCGGAACTCGGACCAACCCGCATCCGAGATCGCCCGAGACAACGA
>NZ_LTCZ01000124.1:12378-91227 GCF_001583455.1 Rhodococcus sp. LB1
GCCGATCGGCGATCCGACCAAAAATCTTCGCGACCTTCAGTCGGGCCTTGGCCCGGTTACGGGATCCCTTCTCCTTCCTGGCGAGCACCCGCTGCGCCTTCGCCAACCGCGCACGGTCCCTGCGCTCGTGACGCGGGTTGGTGATCTTTTCCCCCGTCGAGAGCGTGTACAGGCTCGTGATCCCGGCATCGAGTCCGACCACCCGATCGGCCGGTTCGAGTTCGGGAATCGTGTCCTCGACGAGAATCGAGACGTGGTATTGACCGCGTGCATTGCGTGACACCGTCACCTGCGACGGCACTGCCCCCTCCGGGAGCGGCCTCGACCACCGAACATCCAGCGGTTCGGTCTGCTTGGCCAACCGGATCTGCCCGCCGCGGTAGGTGAAGCAGTTCGAGAAGTAGGTCGCCGACTCCTTCGACCGCCCCTTCTTCTTGAATTGCGGGTATCCGGTCTGCTTGCGCCAGAACCTGTCGAACGCACCCTGTAACTGTCGCAGCGACTCCTGCAGCGGCCCCTTCGACGGCTCCGACAACCACGCGGTCTCGGTGTCTCGCTTCCAATCGGTGAGCATCTTCGACGTGTCCGCGTAGGTGACCCGTCGCTGCTCCTGCGACCAGGCACGCGTCCGCTCGGCCAATGCCCGGTTGTAGACATACCGGGTGCATCCGAACGTTCGAGCTAGCTGTTCCGCCTGCACCGCGGTCGGATAGAAGCGGTACTTGTACGCCCGCTTCACCACCCTCCCCGCCATGACCGAAGACACTAGCCACACGGTCCGACAAAACCAGATCGGCTATCCCGGACCTGAAGGACCGGGTATGCGCCGAAAGACTCACGGATTACCGCCTCGATGCCGTAATGCCGTCGGCTGCGTGAACTCGACGACCCTGGCGACCAAATCCCGGTACGTCTCGTGACAGTCGGTGGTGATCAACCCGAATCTGCCCATCGTCCCGCTCTCGAGCGACCGGCGGACCGCGTCTGCCGTGTCGGCGTCGAGGGGGCGGCGCTTCTCCGAAATTGCGGCGGTCACCGGCGGTCGCTCAGCCGTGCATGAACACGTGGCACCCAGGATGCGCGGCGCCCCGTGCTCGGCGAACTTCGCCTGACACACCGACGGCGACGCGCCGACCAGCTGACGGAATTTGGCACCGAACGACCCGAGGCTGGTGTACCCGACGAGGCGGCAGATCTCGGTGACCGTCAGGTTCGCGCTCGCCCGACCGCCGCCATGCCCCCAGTCTGACAGCGGCTACCGACTCGAGGACAGGAACGCCGTCGACCCGGACAGGTCGCCGGGGCGGTGACTGCGCGACTGCACCAGCCCCCGTCGTTCGAGGATCGGCCGGACCCCTTCGCCGAAGTTGAAGGCCTCTTCGAGGTGCGGGTAGCCGGAGAGGACGAAGTGATCGAGCCCGAGCGCCGCGTACTCGGCGATGCGGTCGGCGACCTCCTCGTGAGAGCCGACCAGCGCGGTGCCGGCACCGCCGCGGACCAGCCCGACACCGGACCACAGGTTCGGGGCCACCTCGAGGGCGCGCGCTCCGGCCTCCTTCGAGTAGGCACTTCCCCCGCCGTGCAGTTCCCGCATGCGACGCTGACCTTCGGAACCCGACCGGGCGAGGCTCTGCTGCGCCTGTTCGACCGTCACCGGGTCGAGGGCGGAGAGCAGGCGGTCGGCCTCGGCCCACGCCTCCTCGGACGTGTCGCGGCTGATCACGTGCAGCCGGATGCCGTAGTCGAGTGTGCGGCCCTGCACGTCGGCGAGGTCGCGGATCCAGGCGATCTTCGCGGCGACGGCACTGGGCGGCTCACCCCAGGTGAGATAGGTGTCGGCGAACTGGGACGCGACGGTGCCCGCGGCCGGCGACGAACCGCCGAAGAAGATCGGCGGCACCGGGTCGGGGATGCGTTGCAGCTGAGCATTTTCGACCCGGATGTAGTCGCCCGTGTAGTCGACCGGGCCGGTTCCCGCCCACAGCTTCCGGATGACGTCGAGGAACTCTCCGCAGCGCGCATAGCGCTGGTTCTTGTCGAGGTAGTCGCCGTAGGTGCGCTGCTCGTGGTCCTCACCGCCGGTGACGACGTTGAGCAACAGCCGCCCCTGCGACTGCCACTGGAACGTCGCCGCCATCTGCGCGGCCAGCGTGGGACTGAGCAGACCCGGCCGCAGCGCGACCAGGAATTTCAACGTCTCCGTGGTCTCCAGCATCATGGCCGTGGTGAGCCAGGCGTCCTCGCACCACGCGCCGGTGGGCGTCAGCACCGATTCGAAGCCGTTCGACTCCGCCGCCGCGCCGATCTGATTGAGGTACCGCAGCGTGGCCGGACGGTCTCCTGCCATGGAACTCCCGTGACCACCCGCCATCAGGTTGCGGGAATCACCGTAGGTGGGAAGGAACCAGTGGAAATGCAGAGACACGCGCGATCCTCTTGTCGACGACAGCTGGGCAGCACCATCCAGTTCATCACCGGGCGGGCCGCGGCGCGAGGGTTTCGATCACGCTGATTCGGACCAGTGCGCCGCCGGAGTGAAAGGTCATAGCGTCGCGGCGCTATGACTACGCTGTCCGACGCCCCGTACACATCCTCGACCGAATCCGACCTCGAGCGGCGCAAGCGGCTCCGCACCGTGGTCGCCGCCAGCCTCCTGGGGACGACAGTCGAGTGGTACGACTTCTTCCTCTACGCGACGGCCGCCAGCCTGGTGTTCAAACAGAATTGCGCCTGCCGCATCGTCGCAGGCAGAGGCCCCGAAAAAGCGTTCTGACCTGCGACGACCGATCCGCCCGCCGTGCACTGGGGTGTACTCTGACACCCACGAACCCCCTCGGGTTACGGAACGTAGACGGAACGGACGGCGATTGTCATGGCCGAGAGAAAGCACCCCCGCCGGTCCTGGGGCACCGTCAAACGGCTGAAGTCCGGCAGGTACCGGCCCGAGTTCACCGGCCCCGACGGGGTGGTATACAGCTCCGCACAGTACGGCGAACCCGCCACCTACCGGGCGAAGATCGACGCCGACCACTGGCTGCTGTCCATCCGCCGGAAGATCGACCTGGGGACGTGGACACCCCCCGGCAGCGCCCCCGACACCGACGAGGTCACCGTCCACGACTACGCGGAGAAATGGCTCGCCGAACGGAAGCTGAAGCCGACCACCCGCGACGACTACGCCGACATGCTGCGCCTGTTCATCCACCCCGCCCTCGGTGCCCTGAAGGTGCGGGACGTGACCCCCTCGACCGTGCGCACCTGGTATGCGGCACTGAAGACGGGACCGACCCGTAAGGCGCACACCTACAGCCTGCTGCGCACCGTCCTGGGCACCGCCGTGCACGACGAGATCCTCCCCAGCAACCCGGCGCGTATCCGTGGGGCGGGGCAGTCCCCCGCGTCGACTCGGGCCACCGATGTGATGCTGACCGGCGACGAGATCGGACGCTTGGCGGACGCCATGCCGGACCGGCTGCGTGCCGCCGTGCTGCTGCTGGCGTGGTGCGGGCCACGCTCGGGGGAGCTGCGCGAGTTGCGCCGGAAGGATGTCGCGAAGGATGCCGCCGCCGTCCGGATCTCACGCGGGGTCACCACCGTGGAGGGGCAGTTCATCGTGTCCACCCCTAAGACGCGCGCCGGTGGCCGGACGGTGTCGGTGCCACCCCACATCCGTAAGGCCGTCCTGGACCACCTGGGGCGGCACGTCGGGGCATCCCCGGACGCGTTGCTGTTCCCCGACATGGACGGCGGGCACCTGTCCGACTTCAAGTTCCGTCGCCCGTTCCGGAACGCCGCCGTGACGATCGGCAGGCCGGACCTGCGCATCCACGACCTGCGGCACGTGGCGGGCACCCTCGCATCGCTGACCGGGGCCACCCTGAAGGAGACCATGGGCCGGTTGGGGCACGTCACCCCTCGGGCGGCGCTGATCTATCAGGAGGTCGCCGCCGGACGGGACGCGGAGATCGCCGAGCGCATGTCGAAACTGTTGGGCGACACCGACGACGACGGTTCGCAGGAGTAACGTTTTCGGATTTCCGAATTCGTTCGCAGGAGTAACGTTGGGTAACTTTACCCTTGGTTCGCACGAGTAACGAACCGCAATATTGCGGTTGGTTAGCGAGGCTACGGGTGCCAAAGAGGGCACTCTTACCCCGGCTAACCTCGTCACCGAATGTCATCCCCACCAGCGTTCGATTAACAGGGGGTTAAGGCGGGGTGTTTCTGCGCAGCCCACCCCATCGATCCAATAACGGTATCAATCGGGTGGGTCTGATGCAAAGTACGTTCAGAGATGAACAGCGGCACCCCCCGGAATAGGCTCGGACGTGTAATCACAACCGATGGAAGAACGCCCTTCCCCCACACCGCGATTGGGCGCTCCTCCCCTTCACAACCAGGGAAATGCCGTGTCCCCCAACACCGATCGTCGCATCGACGACCGCCCGCTCGTGTCCATCGCCGAGGCAGCCGACTTTCTCGACATGAGCGAGGTCAGTGTCCGGCGCATGATCGCCGACAAGATTCTGCCCGCCGCCCGTGTCGGGAACACCACCCGCATCCGCATCCGTCGGGCCGATCTCGAAAAGATCCTGAACCCCGTCGTCCTCCACGACCACCGCCGAGACCCGAGGAGGTGAGCACCCGTGAGCGAAGGCTCCCACGGCGACGCTCTTCGGGCACTCGGCCGGATCAACGGGCTGACAACCGAATTGCACAACGCCGTCATTACCAACTTCGAGAGCCGGTACCGCAGTGTCGTTGACTCCGAACCGGATTCGGCTCGCGCGTTTGCGGTCCTGCTGAAACAGGAGATGACCAGCCTTCAACTCGTGATCGACATGGTCTCGTGGATCACGTCGAACGCCGCTGCGCCGGAAGGTGGGGACCGATGAAACGAACGAGAACACCCGATGGGGCGCGACTCGAAATCTACCGGGACGGAAGGTGGGTCAAGATCATCATCGACCGGTGGCCGATCCACGACGCCGACGACGAGCAAGCCGACTGGCACGACCGGCTACAGGATTCCGCGATGACCGCCTGTTTCACCCGAGGCCGACGCAAGGGAATCTGCTTCGGTGGCGGGCGCACGATATTCGATGTCACGTGCCCGAGGGAACACGAACAGTCCGTTATGGCAGCACTTTTCGGGATAGAAGACCACGACTACACCCTCGCAGCCCGATACATCACCGAGAACCCCTCGAAATGGCCACCGCGTGAAGAACGTCGGTGCGCGAAGTAAAAGAGAAGATCAACATGAGACATGAAGCGGCCCCCGCCGGAACAAACGGGGGCAACACTCCGAACACCAACCACGACACCGATTCTACCGTCCGAATCACCTACGTCTGCGACGAATGCCACCGCCCGGTCCAGGACGGCGACGGATACGTCCACCTCCAATATCCACCGGCTCAGGCAGACGCGGGCGAGGGCGAGGCGACCGAGGGCGAGGCGACCGAGGGCGGCGGTTTCCCGATGGTCACAGCGGCCACCATGATGGAACAGTCGAAGCGGCCGAAGCCGCCGCCGACCACGACCGTCCCCACCAGGCACTGGGAAACACACCACCGCCGCCGCTGCGATCCGGACCCATACGGGGACGACTACTGGATCGCGGTCGAACGTGTGCGGACCCTGGTCGATCTGGCCAACCGGACGAAACACCTCAGCGAAAAACGGTGGTTCCCCACCACCGACTGGCCCGATCTCGTCGTCCGCGCCCTCTGGTCGGTCCCCTGGACCTTCGGAGGCTCACATTGACCGACACAGCCCTCGAACGAATCACCGACGCCCTGCGCGACCACGGGTGCAACCCCAAACAGAACGGGGTCGGCTGGCGCGCATCCTGCCCGACCGACTCACACGACACCCCCTGCGGCGGCGGACCCAACCTGTGTATCTCACAGGGCCACAAGGGGGCTGTCCTGTTCTGCCAGTCACACCAATGCGCCGCCGAAGACGTCATGCACGCGATCGATCTCGAATACTCCGACATGTTCGACGACCCCGGCAGCGACATCGTCTACGACCGCTACCGGGACGGCCGGGAAGTGCACCGCAAGACACGGCTCAACGACCAAGGGAAGAAACAGTTCTACCAACAGGGCTACACGAAGGGGAACACGCTCTACAACCTGGACAACGTCGCACGCGCCATCGCACAGCAACTCCCGATATACGTGGTGGAGGGCGAGAAGGACGTGCACACCCTCGAACGGATCGGGGTCACCGCCACCTGTAACGCCATGGGTGCCGGTGTGGCTTCCAAATTCGACTGGACCCCGTTACGCGGTGCCGATGTCGTCGTGGTGCAGGACGAGGACGAACCGGGCCGTGAGCACGCCGCCGAGATAGTCGACATCCTCACCCGTGGCATCACGGATTCCGTGCGACTGGTGAACGTCAAGGCGGGGAAGGACATCTCCGACCACCTGTGTGCCGGATACGGACTCGACGAACTGATCCCCGTCGACCGGGTCAGTGCGCTACTCGCCGGAATGGTGAACGGCGCGTGGCTCGACTCGCAGGACTTCCCCGACCTCGAATGGTCCGTCAACGGCGTCGTGCCCGAAGGGTTCGGGCTGCTCGTGGCCCCACCCAAGGCCGGCAAAAGTTGGTTGGTCGCGAACCTCGGGCTGGCCTGCGCTGGCGGCGGACGCGCCCTCGGGAAGATCTTCGTCACCCAACGCCCGGTGCTGTACCTCGCGCTCGAAGACGGCCACCGCCGCCTGCAAGCCCGGTTCCGCAGACTGATGGAAGGGCAACCGATCCCGGCGGGGATTCACGTCATCACGACCGCGCGGCCAGAACAGATCGTCCCCATCATCGAAGGGTTCCTGACCCGGCACCGGGGCGAGTCACCGCTGATCATCCTGGACACGCTCGGGAAGGTGAAACCACCGAAGAAGGCCGGTGAGGATTCCTACGCGGCGGATTACGCGATCGGGACGAAACTGAAGAACGCCATCGACCGCAGCCGGGGCGCGACGCTGCTCGTCGTCCACCACACCCGGAAGATGCAATCCGACGACTTCGTGGACTCAGTGAGCGGCACCCAGGGTATCGCCGGATCGGCGGACTTCGTCCTGGTCCTGAAGGGTAAACGGCTGTCCGACTACGCGACGTTGTCCGTCACCGGCCGCGACGTGCCCGAGAACGAGTACGCGCTCGTCAACGACAAGGGCCGGTGGACGCTCGACGGAGAGGACCTGATGGACGCGGCGGCGTCGGTGCAGAGGCGCAGGGACGCGAGCAAGCTCGGTGATCGCAGCCTCGACGCGCTGACGTTCGTCGCCGGTCATCCGAACGGCACCAGCGCCGCCGATCTGGCAGCCCACCTGAACGTCAGCCGCAACGATGCCGGTACCTACCTCCGCCGGTTGTACGACGCGGCGCGGATCGATAAACGTTCACGCGGTCTCTACATACCACTGTCTGAAGTGTCTGAAGTGTCTGATGAATCGAAGGAGGACTGACCACCGTGCACAACACTGTAGTGTCTGTCTTTTTGTCTTTTTGCCTGGTCACAGGCGATTTCAGGCGACCTCTCTAAATAAGGGGTGTGTGTGTTGTGTATGTATGGACAGATTTCAGACACTTCATAGACCTCCACACCCCCCCCAACGCTCGCTGACCCCGTCGCTGACCAGCCAAAACAACAAAAAGACACTACAGACACCCTTTGTGCGGGAGGGACATCCGAACGGGGGTGCGGAGCCCCCTCACCTGACCGCATCACCGATACCGAGGGAGCGCAACGGGAATGGACAACGAACACTTCCACCCGGACGGAATCGCCGCCCTCATGCGGGCACTCAGTGGAACACCGCTACCCGACGACGACAACAACCCCACACCGGCCGAGATAGCTAAGGGCAGAGGCCAATACGAAATCTACAACCGAAACCGCACGTCAGAACACTGGGGTTCGCGGTGGAACTTCGAGCGGGCAGTCGAACGCTTCAACCGGCCACCGGCACCGGAACCCCCCATCGAACCCCGCAATCATCACCACAATCCCCGCACCGGCTACACCGAATAGGACGTAATCACCGTGACCACAAGCCTTACGCTCGCCAGCAAAGTCTGGTATCTGATCCATCGCAGCATCGCCGAGATGCCCACCGCCGAGTTCGTGGAACGCCTCGCGCACTGCGCGCAACACCCGCAGGACATCCAACCCGTCTGGAAGATCGACCGCGCCACCAACTCGGTCACGATCACCTGGGGCGGTGCCGACCTGTTCGTCGGCGGTGCGGACGTGCTCGCCTGGCTCTGCGACGACGACAATCGCGACATGCCGGACGGCGGCTGGGTTCCCGACCCCACCGCCCCCGACGACGCGTCGGAACTCGACGGCGACACCGACACCCCGTGAGGCGGTAGACTGCTCGTGCCCGCCGTACTACGACCCACACACCGGAGCGGCGGGCCACAGCAACAGCTCGGTATCCGAAGCGCGCGCCGGACCCCCGCCCGAGGGGCACCCCGGACAGGGCCGGTCACCATGCCAGCGCAGGATCTATTCGACGCGCCGAAAAAATGGTGAAAACCTTATGAGCGAGATACTTTTCCGATCAACCGAACTCCGCGCCGCCGACACCGGCCGCACCGTGTTCGGCACCGTCGTACCCTACGGGCCGACAGCCGAGATCCACGAACTGGGACGCAGCTACCGGGAACGGTTCGCGCCCGGAGCATTCCAACGGTCCATCGCCGAACGCGGCGACAAGGTGCGGCTACTCGTCTCCCACGATCGGGGCAAACTCCCCATCGGCAAGGCCGTGGACCTGTTCGAACAGTCCGACGGGTTGCACGCATCCTTCGCGATCGCGGGCACCAGGGACGGCGACGACGCCCTCGCCCTGGTCCGGTCCGGTGTCGTGGACAGCTTTTCGATCGGCTTCCGACCGATCCGCGACCGGCAGGACAACGGCGTCACCGTCCGCACCGAATGCGCCCTGATGGAATGCTCACTGGTCGGTTTCCCGGCCTACGAGGGCGCGACCGTGGCCGGGGTGCGAACCGCCGACCCGCAGCAGATCGAAGCGTTGTGGCAGGCCGAACAGATGCGGCAGCATCACAACCGGTTGTCCGTGTCCTGCGCGGAACGACGACTCGACCTGCTGTTGCGTTCCGCGTGGCCACACCTCGCCGTCCGTGCCGATGATCCGAAGAAACCCTACTGCGACGTGGAATACGCGGACCCCGGCTACCAGGAGGACGGTAAGAAACGCTATCCCCTGGACTCCGAGGACCACGTCAAGGCGGCATGGTCGTACATCAACCAGGAAAAGAACGCCGCTAAATACGATTCGAAGGACCTTGCCCGGATCAAGGCCCGTATCCGGGCGGCGGCAAAGAAGTTCGGAATAGAACTCAAAGACGACGAAAGCAAGTGAACAACATGACAATCGACGTTAAGCACGCCATCTTCGACCGGCTCCGCAGCATGTCCGAGGCCGAGGCCGCCGCCGAAAGAGATCGCTTGCTCGGGGATGCCCGTACCATCCTGCGACGCTCCGAGGACGGCAAACTCGACCGCGACGACGAAGACACCTTTACCGACATCGAACGCGACCTGGAGTTTCTGGCGCACCGGCACCAATCGGTCGAACGGATGCGCGCCACCGTCGGGCAGCCGGGGCACTGGGAGGCGGGCACCCCGTTCGACAGCCACCGCCGCGCCTGCGGGGAGATCCCCGGCGGACCGGGCGCACGTGCCGCCCTGCGCGGGGCTCAGACGCTCACCAGGGACCAATCTCTCTCGGACTGGTGCCGGGACAACGGCGCACCGCAGCAGACCACCACAGGCGGTTTCGACCAATTCCTGCGCGGCATCGTCACCGGCGACTGGACCGGTGCGGAGGAGATCCGCGCACTCAGTGAGGGCACCGCCACCGCTGGCGGGCATTTGGTGCCGACCCCCCTCGCCGCGAACGTGATCGACCTCGCCCGCAACGCCTCCCAGGTGTTCGCCGCCGGGGCCACGACCGTGCCGATGACCGCGCAGACGTTGAAGATTCCCCGATTGGTCGGGGAGGGCGCGCCCGCGTGGCGCAACGAGAACGCACCCGTGACGACCGGCGACCTGTCGTTCGACGCCGTGACGTTCTCGGCGAAGTCCCTCGACCGGCTCGTCATCCTGTCACGGGAGCTGTTCGAGGATTCCGACCCGTCCGCCGGGGACATCATCTCGCAGTCGTTCGCGGCACAGTTGGCACTGGAACTCGACCGGGTCGCATTGCGGGGCACCGGAACCGCACCCGAACCGCGCGGCATACTGAACACCGCCGGGGTCACGTTGACGGCGCACGGTGTCGCCGGTACGGCGGTCGGCAACTACGATTGGCTGTTGGACAGTGCCGGAACGGTGTTCGGCAACAACTTCACGCCGAACGCACATATCACCGCACCGCGCACCGTGACGTCGTTGCAGAAGTTGAAGGACTTGCAGGGGAATTATCTCACTGCGCCGCAGGGGATTCTGCCGATCCTGCCGACGAAGCAGGTTCCGACAAACCTCACCGTGGGGGCCAGCAACGATTGCACCGAGGTCTACACGGCGCAATGGAACCTGTTGGGCATCGGCATCCGCACCGGCTTCGAAATCCGTTTCCTCACAGAGCGTTACGCCGACAACCAACAGGTGGCCTTCCTCGCACACCTGCGGGCCGACGTGCAGGTTTTGCAGCCGGGAGCGTTCGTCGTCGATACCGGGGTGAGAGCATGAGCGGATTCGAGATCCTGAAGCAAGCACGCGAGGAGAACGCCGCAGCCGTCGCGCTGGCGCTCGACCTGGAGACCTCCCGCCTGCCCGGAGGGGTCCGCGAGGGCGTCCCAGTCGAACGCTGGCGCGCGCTCCCCGACTCGGAGGGGGAACAGACGTGATCGACGATTTGTCCGCCCTGGTGGACGCTGACGACCTCGACCGGAAGATCCGCGCCGCCGGAATCGTCACGGGTTTAGGCAAGTGGCAGCACGGCAGGCGAAGACCTCAGCGTCCGTCCCCGGACTGGAAGCACGCGCGAATATCGGGGTGAGGGTGAGAAAGCGGGGGCAGCCCGACCGGAACGTACGATGCCCGAAACGTCTGACGGGCGCACAGTCTTCGGTCGGGTGAGCCTCCACCATCACAAGACCGCCGGGGTACCTGTCCTTATCCCACCCCGGGTTTTGTGAAAGGGGCACTCACGCAACGGGTGTCGGCCGGGTCTGATTGTTTGGGTGGTTCCCCGGTGAAGGATCGCCATCGCGATAACCTGCACCCGTTGCGTGAGTGTCTACCACTGTCCGACAGAAGGACTCGACCGATGGCCACCGCACTACACAAGACCCGACGCTGGCGTGAACTCAGTGCCACCCTGCGCCTCGCCCTGCCACCCGTGTGCCACCTGTGCCACAAGCCCATAGACCTGTCGTTGCCACACACCCATCGTGAGAGTTGGACACTCGACCACGTTGTGCCTGTTGCCCTTCGACCTGACCTTGCTTACGAACCAACCAACTTGTTGCCTTCTCATCGATGCTGCAACGCAAGCAAGTGTGCTCGTGAAAGTGCAAGCAACACAACAACACCTGAAACCTACGATCCGATGATCACGACAACCCCCACACCTGCCTGCGATCGGTCCATCGGCCAGCGCTGCACCTGCGGACAACACGTCGTATCCAGTCGCGTCTGGTAAACAACTGGCATCCATTAATTCCTTTAATCGGAATGCGAATAACTCACGCCATTAATAGACGTCAGCAATAACGACATCAGTTAATCGAAGCAAGTTAATTCACGCACCCCGAGCAATTTAATAAACAATGGTGTGGACCCCAGAGGAGCAGGGCACCGGGGGGATATAAAACCGGAAATTCATAAAGGGCCGTGGTGACCCGCTCTCGCGGAGATATGTCTCTCTATTGAAAAAACACCCGCGATGTAACGCTCTGACCTGCAGTTATGACGTTAGGACAGTTCCTAACGTGGCTTGTGGGGCTGCCGCGCCCGTCTCCCCGGACGTGGAAACAATGTGGAAACAATGGTTCCCCAGCCTTTTATCGCGGTAATTCCGCGTCCCGAATTGTTTATCGAATTATAATTCAGAGGTCGTGTCCGGATTAATCCTGGGCGTCGTTCCGGGTTAATTCGTCGCATTAATTATACCTTTATTCGACACCATCATTATTCACCAACAGTTTCCGACCCCCAACTGTTGGCGGATTGGGGGCCGGAACGGGTACAAATTAGCGGCGTCGTGCTTCCAGCTCCTCCTCCACATCGTCGAGGCTAAGCCCGTAGCCGGTCTGGTGACTGCCCGCGACGAGGTGGTGCCCGTCGACCGTGAGAAGCCCGTACGTGCCGTAGTCGGGCGACTGGGGGTCACGTGCAGGCGACTTGGTGAGCTGGAGCCCCTGCCGCGCGGCGATGCGCCGGACGTGGTTCTCGTGAGTAGTGGACATGGCTGTACTTCCAATCTGTCGAGGGTGGCCTCGCCATGCCATGCCGGTTCCCATTGTCCGCTACGCGACAGGGGGCGCACCACCCCACACCCGGACGGAACGTTAACGGAACGCGCGCCGGTCTGGGATGCAGAAATGGCGGTTGAGCTGCGCGTTCCCGATCCTGGCCGCCTGGTGTTCAACCAGCTGTTCTTTCCCGATCAGAGTTCGTTCGTCGGCACCATGCTGGCATTCGCCACGTTCGCGGTCGGTTTCGTGGTCCGGCCGGCGAACGACGAACTGTACGCGAGCCTGTACCGTTCACGCTGAGTGTCGTTTGTGCACTCGGCATGAGCGGCCGGGTTACCCCGGCCACGTTCACCACTATGTGGCGTTCCCGCAGCGATACCGTCAGCCCGCCGAGCGGCGGGTCTTATGGTTGGTTTCTGTCGGGCGTCTTTTACGTCTCGTCCGCAACTCGCCGAAGACGCACCACCGTCAACAATTGCTGCGAGGGCAGCGAGGTTGAGGGCAGCGTTGTGATCACGATCAGCGCGGAATCCGCACGCATCGCAAGTGAACACCCGAACCTTCAGGGGCAGTTTGGCTTTCACTACCTGACAGTTCGAGCAGGTCTTACTCGACGGATACCAACGATCCGCCACGTGCAGTCCGGTGCCGGTCCACTCGGTCTTGTACATTAGTTGTCGCCGAATCTCGGCGAGCCCCGCATCATTCAGAGCCCGATTCAGCCCGCGTTTGTAGACGCCACCGGAACGGGTCATTCCCGCGATGTTGAGCTCTTCGACGACGACGGTGTCGAAGTCCCGCACTAGTCGAGTGGTGAGTTTGTGCAGGTGATCGCGGCGACTGTCCGCGATACGGGCGTGTACTGTCCGGATCTGTTCCCGGGTGCGCAACCACCGGCGGGAGGGTTGTTGACCGGTGCGGCGATCCGGGCCGACCCGCCGCGATGCGCGGCGCCCGAGACGACGAAGCCTCTTTGCCCGCTTCCGTGCGTGTTTCGGATTCTCGATCATCTCCCCGGTCGAGAGGACCGCGAGGTGTTTCACCCCCACATCGACTCCGACCACCGAACGGCCCACAGCACGATCACCGACGGCGGCGGCGGTACGAGTGGTGGCGGGTGGAAGTGCCCTGGCGGGGAGGGTCGTTTCGACGGAGAACGACACCTGCCACCGGCCTCGACGATACGACAGGGTCGCCGACCGAATCCGGGCTGTCCCCGCCACGATTTTGCGTGCCAACTTGCGGGTCGATTCGGCAGACCGGACCACCCCGATCCGGGGTAGCTGGATGTGGCGTCGATCCCCGCCGTCAATGACCAACCCGAAACTGCCCGTCGTGAACCGGCAGGAGAGCAACGCCCGTTTGCCCTTGAACCGTGGAAACCCCATCGAGCCTTTACGTTTCCCGGACCGAATATCGGACCAGTTTGACAGGGCGGCAGCGCAGTTCGCGATTCCGGAACTGTAGGCCTCTTTCGAGTTCTCCGGCCACCACACCTTCCCGGTGTCGGTGTTGACGGCGACGTCGTTCTTGACGGTGTTCCAGTGTTTGCGCAGGCTGTACGCTGACCACGACATCGGCCGGGTCAACTCCGCGTCAGGAATCCCGTAGGACCGTTCCGCGGTCCGTTGGTCGAGGTTCGCCTTCACCTGCGACAGTGCCCAGTTGTAGGCGAAACGCTGCGCCCCGCAATGCGACCGCAACGCCTCGACTTGCACAGGGGTGGGATCGAGTACATACACGTACGCCCGGATCACCAATCGAGACGGATCCGGCGCAGCGATGTCGGCACTGCGGTCCGCAGGTGCAGCAGTGGCCATCATGGGCGGTCCGTACCGGCGGTCACGGTAGCGGCGTCACCGCGACGGGAACTGCGCTGCCGGTGCAGGCGCGCACACCGCGACGTCAATATCTCGGTCACCTCCCGCACCACGCCAGCAACCACCCTCGACGGCCAACACCAGTACAGTACGACCTTGTACCGACAAACTTGTACCGACAAAGCAGCCGCGACGCACCCGAACCTGACCAGCCGCTTCCGATGCTCCACTCGGATCGGCAAGCAGCTTAGAAACTTTCGTGCGCTTCTCGTTCAGGCCGGAAGCCACCTCGATGACTGTCTTCGACACTCAGAGCACGTTCACCTCACTCGGTCACCACCCGCGTCGCCTGCCGCTCCATCTCGGCCTTCTGATCAGACGACGACACACGGCAATATGCCACCACCGCGACCGGATCCCGGACAGATGGTGTGCCGACCGCAGCATCTCCGCCCAGGACTGTGCCCGACGACCACTACTGAGCTCGAACGGAAGCATTCCCGCGTGACACCATCCAACGCGGTCGGTCGTCAGCGTGGTGGCGACGGCCCTGATCCGAAAGCAGGACCTCTACCTCTGAGACCGCAGAACTCTCCGAACGGGCTCTGACAGCCGAGTTCGATACACCGGTGTATCCGATACGCTAGTGTATCGACGGCTGCTGTCGACCCGATCGGAGGAGTGCCCATGCCGACGTCACCGGCGCGCTCCTCCGAGCCTGCCACCGACACACCCCGCCGGGTCACGAAACGGCGAGGCCAAACTCGCCGGCGTCTGCTCGACGCCGCGGTCGAGGTGTTCGCCGAAAACGGCTTCGGACGGTCGACGGTCGAGCAGATCTGCGAACGCGGTGGCTACACCCGCGGCGCCTTCTACTCCAACTTCGCATCGCTGGACGAGATGTTCTTCGCCATGTGGGAACAGCGCTCCAGCGCGATGCTCGCACAGATCCGGCTGGCCGCCGACTCGTCCAGCATCGACCTCTCGGGGCTCACGCCTGCCGAAAAACTGCGCGCCGGCACCGAACTGGTGCTCGGCGTCGTCCCCGTCGACGACCAGTGGTACCGGATCAACGCGGAATTCACCGCCCACGCCCTGCGCAACCCGTCGCTGAAGAAGGCCCTCGCAGCACGTGAGGACACGATTCTGGAGACCATCGTGCCGATCCTCGAGAAGGCGCTGCACCGGCTCGGGCGCCGCGTCGTCGGCGATCCCCGCGTTCTCGGCCGCGCGCTCGTCGCCCTGCACGACGGCACGAGCGTCCAGTGCCTCATCGAGGACGACGACGCGTCCGCCCGGGAACTGCGTCTCGAACTGTTCACCCACGTCGTGGCCGCGTACACCGAACCCGACACCACCCACACCCACACACACCGGAAAGAGGGGTCCTCGTGACCGAACAGGCTGATGTGATCGTCGTCGGCGCCGGACTGGCCGGACTCGTCGCCACCTACGAGATGGTCAAGGCCGGCCGAAAGGTCCTTGTCGTCGACCAGGAGAGTTCGGCGAATCTCGGCGGGCAGGCCTTCTGGTCGCTCGGCGGCCTGTTCCTCGTCGACAGCCCCGAACAGCGGCGCCTCGGCATCAAGGACTCGTACGAACTGGCGATCCAGGACTGGATGGGCACCGCGGCATTCGATCGCGCCCGCGAAGACCAGTGGCCGCGGCTGTGGGCCCAGGCGTACGTCGAATTCGCGGCAGGCGAGAAGCGGCAGTACCTCCACGACCTCGGACTGCGGTTGATGCCGAACGTCGGGTGGGCCGAACGCGGACGCGGATCCGCACTCGGACAGGGCAATTCCGTTCCCCGCTTCCACATCACCTGGGGCACCGGACCGGGTGTCGTCGAAGTCTTCCTCACCCGCGTGACGGCCGCGTCGAAGCGCGGTCTCGTCACGTTCAAGCATCGTCACCAGGTCGACGAGATCGTCGTCACCGACGGCGCCGCCACCGGCGTGCGCGGCACCGTCCTCGAACCGTCCACCGAGGCGCGCGGTGTGAAGAGTTCGCGTACCGCGGTCGGGGAGTTCGAATTCTCCGCGCAGGCGGTCGTCGTCACGTCCGGCGGCATCGGCGGCAATCCCGAACTGGTCAAGAAGAACTGGCCCGCGCGCCTCGGCAAAGCTCCCGAGAACATGCTCGCCGGCGTCCCCGCGCACGTCGACGGCCGCATGCTCGAGATCACCGAGAACGCCGGCGGCAACATCGTGAACCGCGACCGGATGTGGCACTACACCGAGGGCATCCAGAACTGGGACCCGATCTGGCCGAACCACGGCATCCGCATCATCCCCGGTCCGTCGTCGATGTGGTTCGACGGCAACGGCAAACGCCTGCCCAGCCCCAACTTCCCCGGCTTCGACACCATGGGAACCCTCGACCACATCATGAACAGCGGCCACCACCACACGTGGTTCGTCCTCGACCAGAAGATCATCGAGAAGGAGTTCGCGCTGTCGGGCTCCGAGCAGAACCCCGACATCACCGGCCGCGATTTCAAGCTGCTCGCCGAACGCCTGAAGAAGGGCGCGCCCGGTCCAGTCGAGGCGTTCAAGCAGCACGGTGCGGACTTCGTCGTCCGCGACAATCTCCGTGACCTCGTCGACGGCATGAATGCCCTCACCCCCGAGGCACCGCTGAAGTACGAGGACCTCGAACGCGAAATCGTGGCCCGCGACCGGGAGGTGAAGAACAGCTACACCAAGGATTTCCAGATCATGGCGATCCGCAACGCACGGAACCTGCTGGCCGACAAGATCACCCGCGTCGTGAGCCCCCACGAGTTGCTCGATCCCAAGAACGGTCCGCTGATCGCGGTCCGGTTGCACTTGCTCACCCGCAAGACCCTCGGCGGCCTCGAGACCAACCTCGACTCGCAGGTGATCAGGCCCGACGGCACACCGTTCGAGGGTCTCTACGCCGCCGGTGAGGTCGCCGGATTCGGTGGTGGCGGCGTCCACGGGTACAGCGCGCTCGAGGGCACCTTCCTCGGCGGCTGCATCTTCTCTGGCCGGGCCGCGGGTCGCGCGCTGGCCCGGCACCTGTAGGCGGCTCCGCCGCCCGTGCGTGGTTGACGAGTCCCTGGACTCGTCAACCGCTCACGGGCGCGAGCCTCTCGGAAGCCTCGAGTTCGCGGACCAGCGGCAGGACGTTGGCGCCGAAGTACTCGATCTCCTCCTGGAAGTGCAGGAAGCCGCCCAGGATGAGGTCGACTCCGCGGCGGCGGTATTCGACGATGCGCTCGGCGATCTGCTCCGGCGTCCCGATCAGCTGGGAGCGGAATCCGTCGTTGTACTGGACGAGATCCTCGAACGTGGAGTCGGCCCACATCCCCGACTTGTCGGCGGTGGACGCGCCGGCCTGCTGGACGGCGGACCGGAATCCCTCGACCGCGGGCTTGTTCGCCTTCTCGATGATTTCGCGGAGGGTGTCGCGGGCTTCCTTCTCGGTGTCGCGGGCGATGATGAATCCGTTGAGCCCGAACTTCACTTCCCGGTTGTGCTCGCGGGCCACCTGTCGCACGTCGACGATCTGTTCGGTGACGCCGTCGTAGTCCTTGCCGTTGCTGAAGTACCAGTCGGAGTACCGGCCCGCGTTCTGCCGTGCGGCGGCGGAGTTGCCGCCCTGGAACAGTTCGGGGTTCGGACGGTCGGGCGTGTTCAGCGGCTTCGGCTCGAGGGTGAAGTCGTGGATGCGGTAGAAGTCGCCACGGAAGTCGACGTCGTCCTCGGTCCAGATCTTGCGGAGCACCTGCAGGAACTCGGCGCTGCGCCGATACCGCTCGTCGTGCTCGAGCCACGGCTCCCCGAGGTGGGTGAACTCGTCCTTGAACCAGCCGCTGACGACGTTGACGGCGAACCGGCCGTTCGACAGGTGGTCGGCCGTGGCCCCCAGCTTCGCCAGCACCGCGGGCTGCCACAGACCCGGGTGGACGGCAGCGATGACCTTCAACCGTTCGGTGGCCAGCAGCAGTGCGAGGCTGAAGCTGGTCGACTCGTGCTGGAACTCGGCACCGTAGCTGGCCTCGTACCGGACCTGGCTGAGCGCGTACTCGAAACCGTTGTTCTCGGCGGTCTGGGCGAGCTTCTTGTTGTACTCGTAATCCCAGCTGGTCCGCTGTTCGATGTCGGACGTGACGAGCCCGCCACTGACGTTGGGCACCCAGTAGGCGAACTTGATCTGCTCAGCGATGTGTTCGGTTGACATACCCAGCATGCAACCCGCCCATGCAGCCCACGCCCACCCTTCCAATCAGTGCGCGTACAACCCTTCACCCGGCTCGCGGGTCCGTGTGAGGTTCGACGGCATGACCGCAGTACAGGGAGATCAGGCATGACCGCCGTCCAGAACGCCCACCGCATCAGTGACGAGGCCGAAGCCCTCGCGGTCGCTGCCGATCTCGCCGCACAATTCGCCGAGGAGGCGGCAGCTCGCGATGCCGGTCGGCAACTCCCCTACGAACAGGTAGGCGTGCTCGCCGCGTCCGGACTGCTCGCACTCGGTGTTCCCCGCGAGCACGGTGGCATCGACGCGCGGACCGAAACCCTCGCCGAAGTCTTCCGTCTCCTGGCCGAGGGCGATCCGAGCATCGCGCAGATCCCGCACAGCCACTACACGTTCCTCGAGGTGCTGCGTCACCAGGGCACGCCGGCGCAGCAGGAATTCTTCTACTCCGAGGTGCTCGCGGGGCGCCGGTTCGCCAACGCCCAGAGCGAGCGCGGAACGACGACGATCGACATCGACGCGACGACGCTCACCGAGCAGGGTGGTGACTTCGTCGTCGACGGTCGCAAGTTCTACAGCACGGGCGCACTGTTCGCCGACTGGATCGCGGTACGGGCCACCCTTCCTGGGACGACGACGCCGACGGGGAAACCCGCCAAGGCCGTCGCCTACCTGCCGAGCACCGTCGCCGGACTGTCGATCGTCGACGACTGGGACGGCATGGGGCAGAAGACCACGGCGAGCGGAACCGTCACCCTGGACGCAGTCCGGGTGCCCGCGTTCCACGTCGTGCCGTTCTCTCCCATCTTCGACGCACCCACCACGTACGGGTCGCAGGCCCAGATCCTGCACGCCGCGATCGACGCCGGGATCGCCGCGGCAGCCCTGAACGAGGGCGTGCGATCGGCGCGTCAGGCAAGGCCCTATTTCGAGGCGGGCGTCACCGACGCCGTCGACGATCCCCTGCTGATCCAACTGGCCGGCGAGGCGTCGGTCAGCGTCCGGTCCGCGACGGCACTCCTCAGGGAGGGTGCACGCAGCATCGACGCAGCGCGGCGCGACCTGAGCGAGCAGAGCGCCGCGGTCGCCTCGATCGACGCCGCCGCAGCCAAGGTCGCCGCCGCCCGCGCGTCACTCGAGGCGTCGAGCGTGCTGTTCGAACTGGGCGGCACCCGCAGTGCGTCGGAAACGTCCAACCTGTCCCGGTACTGGCGCGACGCCCGCACCCACACCCTGCACGACCCGACGCGGTGGAAGATCCAGCACATCGGCCGGTGGACACTGTCGGGCACCGTCCCGCCCCGCCACGGCCTGCTGTAGGCGGCTCCGCCACCCGTGAGCGGTTAGCGAGTCCCTGGACTCGTCAACCGCGCACGGGCGCTAGCCTACGTCCGCCTTCATGAGGAAGACGTTGTAGTCGGACCAGGTCGACATGGTGAAGTACAGATCGTCGCCGCTCGACCACGGGTGGATGAAGCCGCCGTACAGTTCCGGGTACTCGACGGCGCTGACCATCGGCGCCCCGTCGGACCAGACGCCCTGCGGCGAGTCGGACTCGCGGAGAACGATGGCCGCCTTGGACGTGTCGAGGTACGCCATCTGCCACTTGCCGGTGGCCTCCTCGTAGCGCACGGACAGTTCGGCGGCGGGGGCGTCCACGATCGGCGTCGCCTCCGTGTAGCCACCGACGGGCGTCCAGTTGCCGTTCTGCCAGTATTGGTACGCGGACGTGTTCAGCACATCGGCGGCGGGGACGCGGGCGAGACCGATGGCGCCGAGCCTCGTGTTGGGGGTGCCGAACATGTACACGAAGTCGCCGGCCGGGACCATCGACGCGACCTGGAATTTGGTGACCCCGAAGATGTTGTCCCACTTCGCGTACGGGTCCTTGGTCCACGTCGATCCACCGTCGTCGGAGTAGGCGATGCCGCCGTAGTTCGTCCACCACGTGGCGGGGATGCTGTTCCAGGTGCGGATCGACATGTAGCTCATGTACTGCCGGTTCCCGACGGCGAAACCCGAGGTCGGGATGGTGGTGATCTCGATGTTGTCGAGTTTGCGGCTGTCGAGCAGTTCCGCCGCGTGGCAGCGGCTGTCCTGGACCATGCTGTCGAGGCTCATGCCGTCGGACAGGTTGCGGTCGGAGCTGAAACCGAGGACGTTGCTGCGCCAGTCGTCGCCCTGGCCACCGGGCGGCTGGAATCCCTTGCCGACCGTGTCGCCGAACGCGACGGCGATCCGGTCGGGGGCGCTCTCCCACATGATGCCGAGGTCGGTGCCGTTGACCTGGTAACGCTTGTCGGTGCGGCTGACCGAACCGGACCCGGTCACCTTGGCCACCCGGGTCACGTCGCCGATCTTCGGGGTTGCCGGGGCCGCGCTGCGCGGCGCCTCCTCGGTCGCGGGGTGCACGAGAGGCGGCGGCGGGGGCAACTGGATGTCGGCGCCCGGGACGGGAATACCGAAGTGGAAGGGTGTGAACTTCACGCTGACGTCCGGGATGTTCAGCACGCTCGACAGGTTTCCCGGGGCCTGGTCGGTCTCGTCCGTGAGGTCGGGGCACGGATCGGTGCACGTGTCGGCGGGCAACGCCTGCGAGACGCGGACGGGCTCCGTGACGGGAGCGGGATACGGCACCGTCGTGATCTTCGGGTACGGGATCGGAATCTCGAGCTTCTCCGGTATCAGCGAATGCGTCTCGTTCGACACCTCGCTGGCGCAGGGACCGCTGCCGGGTATGCCGTTGGACACCGGCTCGGGTTCCGCGACGGCAGCGTTCTGGTTCGAATAGGCGATCATGCCCGAGCCGATCGCCACTGCCGCGACCGACGCGACCCACCTCTTCGACATCCCCGACCCCTCCGTCAACTCCGGCCACTCCCGGCGAGGGGAACATAGCATCGCTCTTCTACGCTCACCGGTTACCACACGCCATACCTGGCGGTAACATTTCCGTCGCGATCCGGAACGAACGTTGTGACTCCTGCCACGCGACAGCGGAAGTTGCTCGTACGCGTAGTCACCGATACCGCAGGTCAACGACTTTCGACTGTCGCGTTCGCCTGCCGAACACCGTCAAGGGATCGGTGAACACCGGATTACATCTGTTGACGCTCCGGATCGCCCGGTATTCACTGATCGTGCGCATCCACCGGGATCCCCGGCCCGCGACGAGACCCCGAGCTCCTCGCCCTCCGCGCTGCGGGCTCGCCCGCGTTCTTCCGATCCAGCGCGAACCACCGTTCTGCACGGGTCCGCATTCCACTGATCACCGCCGTCGTCGTCCGGCGGCGTCGACCCGTGCGAATTCCGCTGTCAACGAAAGGAATCGACATGACCGCCGTCCTGGAGCCGACCCTGTCCTATTCGTCGTCCATCCCCCGCGCGCACGTGCACCGCGCCGCAATCTGCGAGGTCTTCCTCACCGACATCATCTGTGAGAGCTACCCACAATTCCGTCTCGGCGTGCAACTGCCCAGAGTCCACAGCTACTACAGCGATCACAATATCGTTGTACGACAGTATGATCCGCTGCTTCTGCTCGAAACGTTCCGGCAGGCGTCCATCCTGATCTCGCATCGGCACGTCGACGCTCCGCTCGACGCCAAGTTCGTGTTCAACGCCGGAGCGCTCGAGGTCGTCGACCTCGACGCCGTGAGAGTGGGCCCCGCACCCGCCGCGGGGGTTCTGGACGCCACGATCACCGCCGAGAAGAGGCGGGGCGCCGACATCGTCGGAATAACCCTCGCGATGACACTCGCGCTGGACGGGTCTGCCGCGGCCACCATGAGCATGACCATCCAGTGGATGCCCGGCGACGCGTGGGACCGCCTCCGGCAGAGGGGTCGAGCACCGCTGCAGCTCGATCCCGCCCGTCCGCATCCGTTGCACGAGCGGGTCGAGCCTCGGGAGGTGGCTCGACATTCGTTCGACAACGTGGTGCTGAGCCGGATCGGGGTCGACGGCGACACCGTGCGCAGCCAGGTGCTGGTCGATCAGGCCCACCCCGGCCTGTTCGATCACCCGCTCGACCACGTGCCGGGCGCCCTGATCTTCGAGGCGATGCGTCAGACCGCCCTCGTCGCCGCGCACGAATTGTTCGGCCTGTCCCCGCGAATGCTCGTGCTCGTGGGGTGCGACGCCGTCTTCGAGAGCTTCGGTGAGCTGGAGTTGCCGACGGATTGCGCGGCCGTCGCCGAGGCGGAAATCTGCTCCCGCCAGGTCGTCCTGTCCGTCACCCTGGCGCAGGAGGGCCGGCAGATCGCACACGGCCGGGTCACCCTGCAGCGAGTGAGCGCCTCGACTGCCGCTCTCGATCGGATCGTCCGATGACGACGCGGGACGACGCCATGGTCTGGTTCGACTTCGGTGGTGTGCTCTCGCCCCCGCTCGCCGACCTCTTCACGGCGTACGAAACGAAGACGGGCATCTCACCCGCAGCCCTGCAGGCGGCGATGCAGGCCGTCGGCGACGACCTCGGGGCACCTCCTCTCGCCCCGATCGAACTGGCCCAGATCACCGAGCGCGAGTGGGGTGCGAGGCTGAGGGAGCACCTCACCGCCGCCGACCCCGGCCTGGACCTCACCCGGGCGCGGCTCGAGACGTTCGGCGAGCAGTGGTTCGACGGGATCACCGTCAACACGGCGATGGCCGCGGCGCTGCGCGGACTGAAGGCTCACGGTCTGCGCGTCGGGGTCCTGTCGAACAACGTGGTCGAGTGGGAGCGATTCTGGAGACCGATCATCGAACCCGCCGGCCCGCTCGATGCTCTCGTCGACTCGTGCCTGGTCGGCGCGCGCAAGCCGGACCCCCAGATCTTCGCGATCGCGGAGAAGACGGCGGGCGTCGACGCCGGTCAGTGCATCCTGATCGACGACCTCGAGCAGAACGTGCGCGCGGCACGCGAGAGCGGTTGGCGTGCCGTCCATTTCCGCACCAATGCCCAGGCGTCGAGTGAACTGTCCCGGCTGACCGGCGTCGCCGCCGCCCTGTGAATCCCACCAACAGAAGGAGTACGACGTGACGACCCAGGTTTCGACACTCGCTCCACCCGGAGGCCGACGCGGTGTCGCGGTGTCCATCGACGACATTCCCCACCTCGACCCACCGGTCGCGTATACCCCGGTGACCGCGGAGGGGCCCACCGGACTGCCGGAGATCACCCTGCCGAGCGGGCACACCGCCCTGCACGTCACACGATATGACGACGTCCTGAAGGTGCTGACGGATCCGTCCTTCGGCCGGAAGGACACCAACGTCGAAGGGGGGCCGAGTTTTCAGCCCACCACGATGCCCCCGGACCTTCTGCTGAATCTGGACACCCCGGATCACGCGCGGATGAAGAGTTTCGTCAACGCCGACTACAGTCCCGCCGGCGTCGAGAAGCTGAAGGGGTCGGTCCGCCGCATCCTCGACCGCCGGTTCGCGTTGCTGCGCAGTGAGGAACACCCCGACCTGTTCGCCACGGTGCTCGACCGCCTGCCGGTCGAGGTGAATGCCGGCTTCCTCGGGATCCCCGAGTCGGACATCGACTACTTCCGCACGTCGTCGCGGGTGGTGCAGTTGTCGCACGACACCGACATTCCCGGGCTGCTGGAGAACTTCTGGCTCGTCTACCACTACGTGACCGATCTCGTGCACGGGACGCGGCCCGTCGAACCGGGCGGACTGATCGACCGTTTCCTGGCGGCGCGGGACGAGGCGGAACCGCCGCTGAGCGACGACGAACTCGTCGCGATCCTGCTCGGCTCCGTCCTCGGCGCCGACCAGAACGTGCTGTCCGTGCTCGCGAAGGCCGTGTACGTGCTGTTGCAGGCGCCTGCGCTATGGACTCTGCTGGTGGAGGAGCCGGCCGCTGCGCCGCAGTTGGTCGAGGAACTGTTGCGGGTGCTTCCGCTGGGAAACATTTCGACGTTTCCCCGGATCGCCACCCGTGAAGTTCGGCTGCGGGACTCCGTGATCCCCGTGGGCGCCCTCGTCTACGCCGACGCGTTCGCCGCGAACCGGGACCCCGACACGTTCCCCCACCCGGAACTCGTCGACCCGTTCCGGGACGGGAAACGCCATCTGCAATTCGGGTACGGCATGCATCACTGCATGGGCGCGTCGCTGGCCCGGATGGAGATCACCACGACACTGGTCCGGCTGGCGGAGGAGTTCCCGACTCTCGCCCTCGCAACCGAACCGGCTGCGGTGCCGTGGGATTCGGGAGTGCTCCTCCGGCGTCCGACATCGCTTCCCGTCCGCTGGTAGGCGCTTCGCGCCCGTGCGCGGTTAACGAGTCCCTGCACTCGTCAACCGCGCACGGGCGGCGGAGCCGCCGAACGTCTCCGCGAGCCGGGTGACGAGTTCGCCGCCGTCTCCCAACTCCCCCGACCAGGCCACTTCACCGTCCGGTCGCACGAGCACGGTGGTGGCCCCGAGGTTCCGCGCCCGAATCACCCGCACCCGTTCGCCCCAGAAGGGTTCGACGAGTGCGCGGACGGACTCCGATGCGTCCCCGCACAGCAGGAGGCCCCGGTTCCCCGCCGCGACGTGCAACCGGATCAGGTCGGTGATTCCGGTGTCCGTCTCGATCACGGTGTTCGCGGCGAAGTCGCCGCGCGCCGCGTCCTGGAGAGCGCTGGGCGCCGGTTGACTCTGCGCACTGATCGCCGAACCCAGCGCCCGGTTGCGGTCGCGGTCCTCCAGCAGCACACCGAGTTCGTGTCGCAGGCGGTCACCGTCGACACCGATTCGCATACGTTCACGCTGATCCGCGACGTTGGCGATCACCCCGGCGGCACACGCGTGCCGCTCCCGCGAGTACACGTCCAGCACCGATGGGTCGGCCTGTCCCCGCGCGACGAGGGCGAGGCGCCAGCCGAGGCCGATCGCGTCGCCGATACCGAGGTTCAGACCCTGCCCGCCGAGCGGAAAGTGCACGTGCGCAGCGTCACCGACGAGAAGGACCCGGCCGAGCCGGTAGTCGTCGACCAGCCGCGAGTAGTCGCTGAACCGGGACAACGACCGCGCGTTGCGGAACGGAACGGGACGGCCCGCGAATCTGTCGACCGTCACCTGCAGTTCCTCCGCAGTGAGGGGCCGGCGATGATCCTCGTGCGGACCACCGAGATCGAACGTGATGATGCGACTGAAGCCGGCGTGATCGACGTTGAGGACGGTCCAGCCCCGTGCGGTGCGCACCCACCCCCTGGGGGCGTTCGCGGGGTCGTCGAGGACGGCGAGGCCCAGGAGCGCGGCGGCGGTCGGGGCAGTCTCCGTCGCCGTGAAGCCCACACTTCGCCGCACGACGCTGCGGGCGCCGTCCGCGCCGACCACCCAGTCGGCCGTCACCACTCGGGTGTGTCCCTCGTGGGTGAAGGTCACCGTCGCCCCGCCGTCGTCCTGGTGGACGTCCGTGACCACCGCGGCCTTCAGCAGCGGGGTACCGAGGCGGATCAGCCGTGCGGTGAAGAGCCTTTCGAGATCGCTCTGCCCGATACCGGCGATGGCCGGTCCCTCGCCGGGTGGTGCCGTGATCTCCAGGCCCCAGACCCCGGCGTAGTGAAAGGTGGTCGACGCGGCTCCGGCGTCGACGTCCGGCGCCGCGAAATGCCCTCGACGAGTGAGCAGCTGAATACTCCGCGCGTGGATCGTCCCCGCCTTCGGAACGTCCGTGGTGTGCGGAGCCGCCTCCAGGACGAGGACGTCGATTCCGCTGCGCGCCAGCTCGAGTGCCGTCAGCGATCCCACCGGGCCGCCGCCGACCACCACGACCTGATAGTGCTGTCGCAGGTCGTCCGCCTCCGTCACCGCGCGCCCGTCCCGCGTCGCAGCAGCACCGCGATGACACCCGACAATCCGGCGACGACACCCGCCAGAACGACCAGCGTCGTGTGGAACGCACTGTTGTAGGCGTCGATCACGAGCGGCGCCACCTGATCCCGGACGTCCGGCCCGGCCGCCGCCAGGGCCTGCTCGAGGTCACCGCTCGCGGCCCTGCCGACGACGTCCGCCGCATTGCCCACGCCGTCGACGCCGGCCAGCGCTTCCTCGCCCCTGCGGGTCACGAGACCGGTGAGCAGCGCCGCGTACACCGCGACCGCGATGGCCTCGCTGCCCAGTCGCATCGTGTTCACCACTCCCGCAGCCATACCCGCCTTCTCCTCGGGGACGAGGGCGAGCGCCTGACCGTCGACGAGACCGGCGGACAGTCCCATTCCACAGCCCGCGAGGAGCAGCGGCACCGCGATGACCGCGACCACCGTGTCGGGGCCCGCCAACAGAAGTCCCAGGTCACCGGCGATCAACGCTCCCAGGCTGATCCAGATGACCACGAGCGGGTTCACCCCGGCGCCGACCGCGCGGCCTGCGGCGAGCGGTCCCACCACGACCGGAATCGTGAGGAGCACGATCACCAGGCCCGCCTTCGCCGAAGACTGGCCGGCCACGAACTGGAGAAAGGTCGGGAAGTAGGTGAGCAACGTGACGAAGCCGAACGATGCCGCCACCGGAACGAGGCACAGGGCCATGAACCGTGCGTGCGTGAGCAGTTCGAGGTCCAGCAGCGGAGCCGGACGTCGCGATTCGACGCGGGCGAACGCGACCAGCAGCGCGACCGCGAGGACGAAGGACGCCACGACCGCCGGGCTCCCCCAGCCCCAGGGTTCGCCCTGGACGATGCCGACCATTGCCGCGAGCAGACCCAGAACCAGGAGGACGGTGCCGAGGAGGTCGAACTTCGCGGCCGCGTCGCCCGCCGGCCGTCCCAGTCCGATCACCGGGGTCGCCGCGAGCACCACGAGCAGCACTGCGGCCTGGACCGCGAAGATGGGTCGCCAGCCGGCCGTGTCGACGAGGAGCCCGGACAGCGTCGGTCCGAGCGCCACACCGATGCCCGCGGTCGTCCCGAACAGGGCGAACGCGCGCAATCGGGCGGGCCCGTCGAAGGCGGAGGACAGGATCGCCGCGCCGCACGAGAAAATGGCGGCGCCACCGAGACCGGCGACGCCGCGGGCGACGTCGAGGACCACGATGTTCGGGGCCAGTGCGCTGGCGACGCTCCCGACCGCGAATGTGGCGGCTCCGGCGGCGAACAGGCGGCCACGGCCGAAACGGTCCGACAGGGACCCCCAGACCAGGGTGAAGCACGCGAACGACAGGTTGAACGCGTTCACCACCCACTGTTGACCCGATGCGCCGCCACCGATGTCGGAGGAGATGGCGGGCAGCGCCACCGCGGTTCCGGAGATCGACATCGGGACGACGAGAACGGCCAGCAGTACGGCGGCGAGAGTGAGGTTCCCGCGTCGCGGGTCGGACGGTGTTGCTTCGGGTGGTGACGTCGGTGTCGTGGCTTCCGACGTGGTCAGCTCCGAGGTCATGTCGATCCTTCCTGAAGAGTGCGGCCCCCGTGCACCAGAGGTTCGATATAATACGAACCATGCACCAGAGTTAGGTTCTATGCAAGACGAACCTTCACTCTGGTGGTCGACGACCCGAACCTGGAGGTGTGCCGTGCCCGACGCCGAGGGACATCCCGCGGTCGACGAGATCGAATTGGTCTCCGTCCTGGCCGCACTCGCCGATCCCCTGCGACTGGAGGTCGTGCAGAAGCTCATGGTGGAGGCGGACGGGGCGGAACGTCACTGCACGTCGTTCGGGCTGCCGGTGTCCAAATCGACCCGCAGCCACCACTTCAAGGTCCTGCGCGAGGCCGGGCTGATCACACAGGTCGATCGCGGCAATTCGCGGATGGCTCAGCTGCGCAGATCCGACATCGAATCCCGCTTCCCCGGACTCCTGGACGCCGTCGCGACCGCACCGGCCTGAACGCCGTTGCGGCGACCGTCTCGCCGAGCACCCGCCTCACCGCCATGGGATGATCGGGCGCCATGAGGGGGGCAGTACGAGTGGAACAACGGGGCAGCGGCGACGGCTGGATTCTGGTCGAAATCCTGGGAGACGCACCGACGGTGATCGCCGAGGGCATCAAGCAGCGGCAGTGCCGGCCGCTCGGCAACGTCTACCGCGGCAGAATGCTGACGCTGGTGGCGGGCGCCATCGACACGGTGAAGTCGTCGGGACAGCCGGTGCAGGTGACTCTCGGCGAGACGGTCGGCGATATCGATTTCGTCGTGGCGAAACCGGTACTCGGTCCGGGTGGGGACGTCCTCGCCGTGCAGATCTTCACCGGTCGTGCGGACAGTCCGGTGCCACCGCCGCACCGGGCAGCGGGATGGGAATGGAACCTGTCCGTATCGGCGGGTCCGCGACGCACTCGATGGACCCGTGAGTTCCGGAATCTGTACGGGGTCGCGGACACCCGGCCGGAACACGGCTATTTCGGTCTCGCCGACCTGTACCGGAGGGTGCCGCGGATCTCCGACATCGCGGTGCTGATGGAACGCGTCGACAACGCGCGGGACGGCGAATTCCTGTCCGGCGAACTCATCGCCCGCCACGACGACGGAATGCTACGCCTCGTCCGGTTCGTGCGCCGCGCCGTCGAGACACCCGAAGGGGTGGTGCTGCGGGGCGTCGATCACGACGTCACACACAAGACCGACGTCGGCGAACTGGCGATCCGGGTGATGGATTCGGACATCGCGTCGACCGTGCACGCGGTCGCGGGGGTTCATGCGGCACTGGTCGATTCACAGCACGGATACGCCATCAAATGGATCACGGCACCGCTGGCGGGTCTGTCCGCGGCGGCGGAAGGCGGGCAGATCGGACTGCTGCACGACGAAGACCTCGCCGACGTGCGGCAACGGATCACGGCGCGCCTTCCCGGTGTCGCCCGCGTCGCCCTGTCCGACGGGTCCTGGTCCCGGCACACGGTGCGCACGTTTCCCGTCCCCGGCTACGGTTCCACACCCGTGGTGATGATGACGTTCTCAGGCGCCTGTCCCGAACAGCATGCCCAGCAGGTAGGTGGCGGCGGCTGCGCCGTACCCGATTGCCAGCTGGCGTAACGCGCGCTTGACCGGGGGTCCACCCGACAGCAACCCCACCACCAGACCGGTCCCGAGCAGCGCGACGCCGACCAGCGCGGCCGCGACCACGAGCGCGGCGGTGCCTTCCATGCCGAAGAGGTACGGCAGCACGGGGATCACCGCACCGGACGCGAAGAAGCAGAAACTCGCGGCAGCCGCACCGAGCCCGGTGCCGATGGCCTCGTGCTCGTCGACGGTTTCCGTACCCGAAACGGGCTCGGGCTGAACGGCTCTCCGCAGCACGTCGGCCGCGCGTTTCTCGGCGTCCTGCGCGGGCATTCCCCGCGCGCGGTACACCAGTGCGAGTTCGTTCGCGTCGACGTCGAGGAGCGGCACCGCCTCACGGGCGCCCGGCCCCGGTGCCGAAGCCTCGAGCAGTTCACGCTGCGACCGCACGGACACGTACTCACCCGCGCCCATCGACAACGCGCCCGCGAGCAGACCGGCGAGGCCGGTCAGCAGGACGATGTGATTGTCGACGCCGCTACCGCTGATGCCGAGGACGAGGGCGAGGTTGCTGACCAGACCGTCGTTGGCACCGAACACTGCGGCACGAAACGTGCCGGACAGCCGATTTCGCCCGCGCGCCGCCAGCGCCCGCACCACCTCTTCGTGGATTCGCTCGTCCGCACCCATGGCGTCGGTGGCGTCGACGTCCGTCGGGTACGGGGACCGGGTCTCCGCGCGCTGCGCGAGGGCCAGCACGAACACCGATCCGAACCGCCGGGCCAGCACACCGAGGATGCGCGTGCGGACGTCACCGCGCACGGGCTTGCCGACGTGTTCGCCGAGCAGCTCGCGCCAGTGCGCCTCGTGCCGTCCCTCGGCGTCGGCGAGCGCCAGCAGAATCTCGCGTTCCTCACCGGTCCGACGTTTCGCGAGGTCGCGGTAGACGGCCGCCTCGGCGCGTTCGTCGGCGAGGTAGCGACGCCATTTCCGGACTTCTCGCGGACCGGGATCCGGTCGTGCACCAACCATCGTCAGCCTCCCGATCGTCGAGGGAGAAGCGTACCGACGAGCCCCTCCCCACCGCGGCGGTTCCAGTTCAGTCCTCGGCGGCGAGCGCCTTCCCGAGTGAGTCCTCCGGTTCGGAGACCACCACAGGATCGCGCCCGGACAGCAGGTCGAGGACGGCCTTCGGCCGGGCCAGCGATTCGCGCACCGTGTTCCTCGCCATCGTGATCGGGCGGCATTCACATCCGGCGTTGACTCCGGCGACGTCGATCCCGGCACCGCGACACAGCGCGACCGCGCGGGGGACGTGGAAACCCTGAGTGACGATCAGCGCCTTGGTCACTCCGTACGTCTGGACGGCCCGCGCGCACGTGTCGTAGGTGTCGAGCCCGTACCGATCTCCGACGATCTTGCTGCGGTCGATGCCCTTCTCCACCAGGTAGTCCGTCATCGCCGCGATCTCGTCGCCGGATCTGCCTGCACCGTCGCCCGAGACGAGGACCGCCCGCGCACGGCCGTCCTGCACGAGACGGACGGCGACGTCGAGGCGTCCGGCCAGGTACTCCCGGGGTTTGCCGTCGCGCACCTGCGCACCGAGGACGATGACGACCGGCGCTTCGGGTGCGTCGTCGACGTCGTAGACGTGGCCGGAGGCCTCGCGCGATATCCACACCGTCGAGGCCGCCACGACGAGGACCGCGAGCGCACCGAGGCCCGCTCCGATGCCGACCAGTCGGCGGACGATCCGTCTTTCCCCCATGCCGCCATCAAACCACAGCGTCAGGCGACGGCCAGTTCTTCCCCGGCGCGCCGCTCACGCAGTCCGGACACCAGGCACAGACCCAGCCCGAACAGCACCCAGCAGGTCAGCACGAGCACCGCCGCACCGGCTCCGTGTCCGTCGAAGAACGCCGTCGACCGCACCACGGTGCCCGCCGCGCCGGGTGGCAACAGCTGACCGAATGCGCCCCACCCCGAAGGGAGCCACGCCGCGGAGGTCGCCAGGCCGGACAGCGGATTGGCGAAGAAGATCATAGTCACCGCGCCGAGCGCGAACCCCGCTGTGCCCAGCACCGATTCGAGCCCGAGAACGGTCAGCGAGATGGCGGCGATGCCGAGAACGACGGCGCCGGTGGTCGTCCAGTAGTTGCCGTCGACGCTTCCGAGGCCGAACTGCAGAATTGCCGTCAACACCACCCCGGCGCTCACGGCGAACAGCACCGCCCCGGCCACCCGCCGACCGACACTGCGCGGAAACAGCCGCACGAGCGCGAGCGCGGGGATCATGCCGCCGAAGACCAGGGGAAGCGCCAAGGCACCGAGACCGACGCCGGCGGGGTCGCCGGCCGTCAGCGGAACAACATCCTCGACCGGAACGGTCTGTCCCGCAGTCTTGCTCATGCCCGCCGCGATACCGTTCATCGTCTGCGCGATGGGCGCCCCGCCGGCGCCCGCCGACAGGACCTTCATGCCGTCCGATGTCGCGACGATTCCGCCGACCATCTCGCGGTGTTCGATCGCCGTCCGGACCGCATCGGCGTCGGGAAAGCGCTCGGTGACGAACGCGCCCGGGTGTGCTGCGTCGAGCGCGGAGTCGATCCGGGTGACGGCCGCGTCGGGTCCGGCGACGCCCAGCCGGAGGTCGTGCGGGCCGCTGTTGACGGCGGGCAACGCGAACGCCAGCAGCATCAGCGCGATCACCGCGGTGAGTCCCAGCACCACAGCGGCCAATTTCACGGGATCGGACGGACCGTGCGCCGACCGCGCGGTCGGCTTCGTGCGCGGCGCAAGTGTCCCGATATCCGAAGTGCTCATCGGACTCCCCTTCCACTAAGTGGAGGAAATTCCTCCGTTACTTGTGGAGAATATTCCTCCGGTTATGCTGGGTTGTCAACGGAAGAGGTGGAATCGTGCGGGCAGACGCGCTGGAACGACGCAACACGCTGATCAAGGCTGCCCGCGCGGTGTTCGCCGACCGCGGGCACGACGCACCGCTCGACGCCATCGCCGCGAAGGCCGGTGTCGGGATCGCCACCCTCTACCGGAATTTTCCGAGCCGGGACGAGCTCGCCCACGCCGTTGCCCGGACGACGCTCGCCGAAGTCCGCGAACTTGCCGTCCGGGGACTGGACGAATGCACGGACGACCCGGAGGGAGCGTGGCGGCGGTTCGTCGACGCCGTGGTCGAACTGCGCATGGGAGCATTGGTTCCCGCGCTGGTCAACAGCCTCGACGAGCTACCACGCGACGTCCGCGAGTCGAGGGAGCTCACGAAGTCGACGGTCACCGACTTCATTCGCCGGCTCCAGGACGTCGGGCTGGTCCGCGAGGACGTCGTGCCGCTCGAGATCATCATGGGGATCGCCATGCTCACCCGGCCCCACGTGCTGATGTTCGACGACACGACGGCCAATCTCGTTCCGCGGCTGATCACGGTGTTCCTCGCCGGGTTGCGCCCGGACGGGGCTCCGCTGCCGCCGCCGATCCTCCCGGAGACCGCTGTACTGTGACGAGAATGCAGCCAGGGGGGCCTCTGCCACAGCCATGGAATCACCCGCGTGCGGGTGACGATCAGCCGCCGCTGAACGGCTGGGACGTGGCGGTGTCGGCGGCCGCGCTCGTCGTCGCGGTCGCCGTCGCCAGCATCTCCGCAGTCGCGGGGCTGTTCTGGCTGCTGTTCCTGGACTACTGCCCGCCCGAGACGTGCAGCGCCGAGAACGCCTGGATCGCGGTGTGCGTGGCGCTCGCAGTCGCCGCACTCGTGACCGTGATCGGCGGCGCGGTCACCATCGCACGCATCGCCCGGCGCACGATCGCGTGGCCGGTGGCGTGCGGAACCCTGATCCTCTGCGCGGGCGCGTGCGCGATCGGATTCGCCGGTTACGTCTCCGCGACGGGGATCTGAGCCGCCTCAGCCCACGTGATGGTGGTCGGTCCGGCTGATCGCGACAGCCGAGACGATCACCCCGACCACCACACCGATGAGCGTGTCGACGACGCGGCTCACCGCGATGTCCGGGGCGACCGCCGAGCCGAGGCCCGTGAGCAGCAGAGCCATGGGCGTGATGGCGACGGACGCGAACGCGTAGTTCTTGATGACCACCAGTTCGGTCACGGTCTGCAGCACCACGATGACCACGACGGTCTGCCAGTACCCCATCGCTGCGGCGATCAGCCCGGCGGCGAGGACGGCACCTGCCACGTTTCCGACGAGGCGTTGAATTCCGCGCTGCACGGTCTGACTGAAGTTGAAACCCTGCATCGCGGCCATCGCACCCATCGACGCCCACAGCGGGTGCTCCAATCCCATTGCCACACAGATCCATCCGGCCAGCGCGGCCGCAGCGGCGATACGGGCCGCGTTGACGATCCCCTCTCGCGACTGCAGTGCCTGGACACCGTCCGCGAAGAAGCCGCCCGGCTTCGGGAGTACCGCGATCTCGGATCCGAACGCCGAAAGGTCGCTGCGGCGCTTCACCTTACGAAGTTCGGACTCGTGATCGACGAGCGCGCGCAGGGTGTCGTGGTCACGCTCGTGCGCCCACCGGTCGACCACCGTGTCCGCTTCGGCGAGAAGCGCGAACAATTGGTGGGAGTGCCCGTCCCGGCCGCGACCGCTGTGCGCGATCACATCTCGCGCGTTGTCGATCGCCTTGCGCGCGGACGCGATCGCGGAGGCGTCGTGTGCATGCTCCAGTTCCGCGGCCGCGGCGAGTGCCCGCGCCACCGCCAGCCGGGCGGGACCGAGGGGAACGAACAGACAGGGCGTCATGGCAGCGAGCCAGCCCACGACGACACCGATCGCCACGGCCACGACGGCCGGTCCGAGATCGGAGAGCTGGGTCGAATGCCCGACCGCGGCGGTCGCCGCGAAGATCAGGATGACCGGTCCGGGACCGGCGATGCGGAACGCCGCCAGCAGCCACGCGGCGACCCCCGACGCCACGGACATGACCGCGATCTGCAGCCAGAGCGACAGTCCCGCCGCACCGAGGAGCGCTCCCCCGGCGACGAAGGCGATGAGCGCGACACCGACGAGACCCGTCTTGCGGGCGAGCCGCGGGTACGGCTCGTATCGGCCGAACGCGGCGGTCAGCGCACCGAGCGCCGCGAAGCCCGAGAGATTGCCGTGCCCGAGCAGGCCGCCGATGACCAGCACCAGGGCCGTCGCCGCACCTACCCGTAGCGCAGGGGCGATGGTGGCGTCGGCGTTCCGGACCTCGAACGCACGACGCCATGTCGACGGGGCCACCGAGTGGGCGAGCGCCCCACGGGAGCGATGGAGCCGGCTGAGGTCAGGTGCGTATCGAGGGGAAGCCTGCATGACCTCAGCGTACCGTATACTTCACCAGTAAAATAGTTCTGAATTAATGTGAAGTTGGTCGCTACGATGGTTTTCATGAGCACTGCCCCACGTCCGGATGAGGATTTCACCGATCGCGTTCGACGCGAATGGGCCGAGACCCATCCCGAAGTGGACACGTCACCGATCGAAGTGATGGGTCGCATCACCCGGATCGGATCCCAGGCCCTGCAGCAACTCGACCGCGCCCTGGACGCGAGCGGGGTCTCGCGCGCCGAGTTCGACGTCCTGTGCGTACTCGCCCGCAGCGATCGGCCACTGCGAGCCAGCGAGGTCACCGCCGTGACGATGCTCAGCGGCGCATCCACCACCAAACACGTCGACCGCCTGGCCCGGCTGGGACTCGTGGAACGGTTACCGTTCGAACGCGACGGGCGCGTCGTATTGCTTCATCTGACCGAGTCCGGGCGGAAACTCGTCGACACCGAGTTCCCGCAGCGTGTCGAACGGGACCGGCAATTCCTCGCCGGACTCGACGAGGACGAATGCGCCGTCCTGGCCGGGCTGCTCCGGCGGATCGCCGCCAACGTCGAATCCGGGATTCGCCGGTAGTTCCCTCCCTCAGGGAATGATCTTCCGGGCTCGAAGGTCGCGGAAGATGTCGAGGAACATCTGCTCGGTCTCGACGTGCCGGTGGAAACCCAGCCGGCGCGCCTTGGAACCGTCGGCGATGACGTCGTAGTCCCAGCCGAAGACGAAGTCGCCGAACGCCCACGACGAGACGTCCGAGTACGGCGTGGGCTCCAGTCCGTGCTTCGCGACGAGGCGGTCCCACACCGACTCCTTGTCGGCCATGACGACGTCCATCGACATCGGCAGCGGCGGTGCGACGTCCAGTTCGAAGAAATCCGCGATCTTCGGCAGCATCTCGTCCCAGCGGAACAGATCCCCGTTGTTGATGTTCAACGCCTGGTTGGCACACTCGGGCGTGGTCGCGGCCCAGACGGTCGCCTCCGCCAGCAGTCCGGCGTCGGTCATCTCGATCAGACTCGTGTACGCGCCGGGCTTACCCGGAAACCGCAGCGGCACTCCGAGTTCCTTCGACATCGTGGCGTAGACGGCAATCACCAGTGCGAGATTCATCGGGTTGCCGAGGGCGAATCCGCACACGACCGAGGGGCGGATCGCAGACCACGTCCAGCGCTTGCCGCGCTGACGGTCTTCCAGGAACTGTTGCTGATCCACATTGAACTCGGGCGGCATGTGCGGCGGGTCGCTCTCGCGCGCCGGCGTCTTGAACGGTCCGAGATGGGCGCCATAGACCTTGTAGCCCTGCATCAGGCTGATGTGCTCGAGCGCGGCAGCCACGGGTTCGAGCGCGTTCACCGTGTTGACGAGCATCGCGACGTTGGGTGCGACGAGCTCCGCCCACGACGGACGGTCCTGGTAGGCGGCGTAGAAGATGTGGGTCACGTCGCGCATTTCACCCAGCTTGTCGGCGGCGTCGCGCTCGTCGAGCAGATCGACCGCGATGTGCCGCACCCGGTCGGTGCCGGGTCCGCCTCGGCGCGACAGTCCGATGATCTCCCATTCCCCGGTCGCCTCGAGGTGGTCGATCAGATTGCCTCCGATCACCCCGCGCGCACCGACGACCACTGCCACTCTGCGCTTCGCCATCACTCACCCCTATCGACATATCGCGAAGTTGCGATATGCCGAGTCAAGCACACATATCGGAAAATCGCGATATGGCGGTACGATGAGTCTGTGAGTGAGCTTCCGGACGCGACCGACCTGGCCCTGGTCTTCAAAGCGTTGTCGAACCCGACCCGCGTGCGCATCCTGCAGTGGCTGAAGGACCCCGACAGCTTTCCCCCGCAGCTCGAACCCGCCGACGAGGTGGGCGTGTGCCTGAAGCACATTCAGGCGAGGGCCGAGGTCTCCCAGTCGACGGCCTCGCAGTACATGACCGCGCTACAGAGCGCCGGACTGGTCACCAGCCATCGGATCGGCCAGTGGACTCACTACCGCCGCAACGAGGACCGGATCGCCCGGCTGGCCGATCACATCCGCACCGAACTCTGAACGAATCAGGGCATCTCGACAGTTTCGGCGCGCGCGATCTCGTCGAGCGCCCGGCGGACGTAACCGTCGGCGGGAACCTCCGCCGCACTCAGCAGATCGGCGATCACCAGGATCGCGGCCTCGACGGCACGCTCCGGTCTGCGCGGGCTCTCCTCGACGTCGGCCACGCCGAGTGCACCGGTCAGCACGGTGACCAGCGAATCGACGTCGACTACCGGAAACCAGAGTGCCGCCGCCCGCGCGCAGCGGGTGAGAACGTCCTGCACATCCTCACCCGTCAGCCCGTCCGGGTGCAGCGTCTCGAGCAGTTCCCGGACCACCCCCGCCAGCACCGCACCGACCTGTTCCGCGGGCAGGGCCGCCAGTTCCTCCGTCGCCTCGGCCAGCGCCGCCGCGTCCGACGCACGCGCCGCGACGATGGCGGCATCCAGCGCTTCGGCGATGTCACGCGCGACAGCAGGCCAATGAGTGGGCCACATCCGGTAGATCCTCTTCTCGTCTTCATCGAACCGAAGCTCACTGTGCCACGAGGCTCCGACAGTCAACGCAGCCGCTCGATCAGCCGCAGCGCGTCGAACGGCGCGTGCCCCTTCATGTCGTTGTCGAAGTAGGCGAAACAGTCGAGCCCCTCCCCGAGCCACCGCTCGAGCTTGCGGGCCCACTCGTCCAGCGCCTCGTCCGTATAGCCGCTGGCATACAACTCCTTGTCCCCGTGCAACCGGACGTAGACGAATTCGCTCGTCACTGCCTCCACGTACGGGTACCGGCCTGCCGTGTCGGCGACGACGAACGCGACGTCGTGCGCGCGGAGCAACTCCCTCGCCTCCTCCGTGTCGAAACTGGGATGCCGGACCTCGAGCGCGTGGCGGACGGGGCGATCGGCATCCGTTTCGGTCCAGGCCCTGTCGTCGGTGAGCTTGTCGTCGTGACGTGACGCGAGCGCCGCGGCGTCGGTGGTCGTGCGCGGCAGCTGGTCGAAGAACGCTGCGAGACTCGTCGAATCGAACGCGAGTGTCGGGGGCAGTTGCCACAGCAGCGGTCCGAGCTTGGGGCCCAACGCGAGCACCCCGGATGCGAAGAAGTTCGCCAGTGCCGTCTCCGCGCCGACCAGCCTCTTCATGTGCGTGATGTAGCGCCCGCCCTTGACGGCGAACACGAAACTCCCCGGTGTTTCCTCACGCCACTTGGCATAGCTCGTCGGCCGCTGCAACGAATAGAAGGACCCGTTGATCTCGATGGACGTCAATCGCCCCGCGGCATAGGTCAACTCCTTGCGATGCGCCAGGCCTTCCGGGTAGAAGTCGCCGCGCCAACCGGGATACGTCCAGCCGGAGATACCTACGCGGGCCTCAGCCATCTCACGACCCTAGCGCCGGAACCTATTGCATGTGGCCCGTCCCGGGAGAACCATGAGAGGACCCCACAATCGAGGAGGCACTGATGCCGAGATATCTCTGGCAGGTCACGTACTCACCCGAAGGCGCGAAGGGATTACTCGCCGAAGGCGGCACCGCACGACGCGACGCGATCACACAGATGGTCGAAAGCGTCGGGGGCACAGTCGAATCCTGCTACTTCGCACTGGGTGGCCGGGATCTGTTCGTGATCGGTGACGTGCCGGACGACGTCGCGGCCGCCGCGCTCGGCATCCGCACCACCGCCTCCGGTGCGGCGCGGTCCGAATCGGTGGCGCTGCTGACGCCGGAGCAGGTGGACGACGCGGTGCGCCGGGACGCCGAGTACCGGGCGCCCGGCAGCTGATCGACTCCCCCTGCGGTAGCGAATATCGTTCTGCAGGATGATGTGCGGCGGCGGAGTCGGTCGATAGCGTCGAGCCATGCCAACTGACCAGGCCAACTCCACATCGGTGAACCCGTTCACCACCGAGTCCGCTCGCCGTTCCCTGTTCGCGCTGAGGGCGTTTCCCGCAGGCCTCGTCTCGCTCGGCGCCGCGGTGACCGGACGGCACCGCTGGGCCGGGCGGTGGCAACTCGCTGCCGCCGACTCGAGCGCGTCGGAGCGGATCGACGTGCGTTCGCCGTCGTGGCCGAGAGTTCTCGCGCACTCGGTGCTGTCGCTGCTGGTCGGGATGGTGGCCTGGTTTTTCGCGTTCCTCAGCGTGATCGCCGCGTTCCGGGGCCTGTTCTACGGGCTGATCACCGACGGTTCCTACGAGTACAGCTGGGGTGGTCCGACGCTCGCCGGCGCCTGGCTGGTGCATCTCGTCCTCGGACTCCTGCTCGTGCCGGTCGCCGTGTGGATCCTGAAGGCCATCGCCTCTCTGCTGGCCGGACTCACTCGGCGTCTACTCGGCGACGGTGGTCCGGTGTGGGCCGTTCCCGTCGCGCTCGTGGTCGCCGCCGCGGGCGCGCTCCTGTTCCGCTCCTGGCTGCATCAGGCCTGAGACCACGTACGCGAGAACACCGGAATGAATGACCATGAGAGAAGGTTTCACCCCACATGACGGAGACCACAGCAGAAACCCCGCAGCTCGGACAGTTCGGCGTCTGGCGTCACGCCGGCGGATTGGCCCCCGAGGTGGGTGCGGCGATCGAATCGGCAGGCTACGGCGCGATCTGGATCGGCGGCTCCCCGCCTGCCGACCTCGACGTCGCCGAACGCCTGCTCGACGCGACATCCACCATCACGGTCGCGACCGGAATCGTGAACATCTGGACCGCCCCCGCCGACGAGATCGCGACCTCGTTCCACCGGCTCGAAGCCCGTCATCCGGGGCGCTTCCTCCTCGGCATCGGTGTCGGCCATCCCGAACAGCCCGGACTGAACTACAGCAAGCCGTACGCCGCGCTCGTGGAGTATCTCGACGCCCTCGATGCTGCCGGTGTCCCGGCCGGACGACGCGTCCTCGCCGCACTCGGTCCGAAGGTTCTGGAATTGTCCGCAGCCCGCGCCGCCGGCGCCCATCCGTACCTGACCACTCCGCAGCACACCCGTGAAGCGCGTGAGCTGCTGGGCCCGGGTCCGGTGATCGCGCCGGAGCAGAAGGTCGTGCTGGACACCGATCCGGAGCGCGCCCGCCCCATCGGACGTTCGGCCGTCGAGAATCCGTACCTGCACCTGCGCAATTATGTCAACAACCTGAAACGGCTCGGGTACACCGACGAGCAGATCGAGAACGGCGGCAGCGACGACCTGATCGACGCGCTCGCCGCCCACGGCGACACCCAGTACGTCGCCGGCCGCCTCCGGGAACATCTGGACGCGGGCGCCGATCACGTGGCCATCCAGGTACTCCCCGCGGGCGACGATCCGGTGCCTGCCCTGCGGGAGCTCGCAGGCGCGCTGGGACTCTGAGTTCCGCTAACGAAATGGTGTGATGGCGGGTACCGCATACTGAAAGGGGTTCGCCGAAACGGTCGGGGTATGGTCCCCTTCTGAACGGCAGGCAGCACTGAACGCAAGGTAGGAACTGTGCAAGAGCCAACGGCACGTCCGGTCGGCCCGTACGCTTCGGGGCCGCCACCTGCAGCCCTGACCGTGCACTCCGCGAGCCTCGATCATTTCCGCGCCGCGGAGTTGTGGCGGGCGCTGGTCATCGGCCTGGTCGTCGTCGCGTACACCTTGTCGGCGCTGGTCACCTGGCCTGTCCGACGTCGTGGCCGCACCCTTGCGGACGCGGCGTCGGAAGGCCTGGTCAACGGATTCGAGGTGCTGGGTCCGACGTTCGTCAAGGTCGGGCAGCTGATGGCGTCGTCCTCCGGTGTGTTTCCCGCACCGTTGGCCAACGCCTGTCTGCGATGTCTCGACGACGTGCCGCCGGTGCCCGCCGAGGACGCCCGCCGGGTGATCGAAGCCGACCTGGGGCATCCCGTCGACGCACTGTTCGCCTCGTTCGACGACGTCCCCCTCGCCGCCGCATCCGTCGCGCAGGTGCACGGCTGCGTTCTCCCCGACGGCAGGGAAGCCGTCATCAAGGTCCAACGCCCCGACATCTTCCGCCGCATGGTGGTGGACCTGCGCACCGCATACTGGGGTGCGCGGATCCTCGAGAAACTGTTCGAGTTCTTTCGCATCGCCAACGCCACCGCCATCATCCGTGACCTCCACGCGGCCACGATGACCGAACTCAACAGTGCTGTGGAGGCCGACCGCCAGGCGCGGTTCAGGACGAACATCGGGGCGTTCGGCGACAACAAGGGCGTCACCACCCCCGAGGTGTACTGGGACTACTGCGGTCCGCACGTCATCTGCATGGAACGCATGTACGGGCTGCCGCTCGACCGGTTCCCCGACCTCGTCCACATGGACACCCGCATGCTGATCCGCCGGGGCGTCAAGGTGTGGATCGAGTCCGTCATCCTCCACGGCCCGTTCCACGGCGACGTGCACGCGGGCAACCTGTGGGTCCTCGACGACGGACGCATCGCGATGCTCGACTTCGGCATCGTCGGTGAGCTCCCCGAGTCGTGGCGGCAGATCCTGCGCGACATGTTCTACGCGACGCTGATCGACGGCGACTTCTCCCGCATGGCCCGCGGAATCCGGAGCCTCGGATATGCCACGGACAACGACGCCACCGACGACGAGATCGGACTCCAGGTGGCCGCCGCGCTCGCACCCCTGCTGGGCCGGGACCTCGGCGAACTGCGGCTCAGCGAACTCATCATGGCGCTCATCGGCATCGGCAAGAAATGGGGCGTCGCCAGCCCCGAGGAGCTCGTCCTGTTCGGGAAGCAACTCGGCTACTTCGAGCGCTACGCCACGGAACTCGCACCCGGCTGGGTGATCGGGCAAGACCTGTTCCTGTTCCGCAACGTCTTCCCGGACGCCGTCGCCGCGAAGGCCCTCGAACTCGGGGTCGAACTGCCCGACGAGTGACGCGAGCTCGCGGCGAGGGAATTATTGCCCGGTCAGTGAATCCAGCACCGAGGCTCGGTGGAGGGGGTGGTCCGGGAGCCGGTCGGGTGTCAGGATCCAGTCGTTGCCGGTCCACGGGTCGGAGACGGTGAGGACCCCCGATGTGGGAACCTGCTGCGCGATGCGTTCGAGCACCGCGACGCCTGGATCCGAATCGGCGGAGGCGCTGTCGCCGACGATGATCAGCGACGTCCCGACCGCGGGGCCGTGATCGGCGAGGTGCACGATGCGGGCGGCGTCCTCGGTGCCGTATCCGTGCGGGAAATCGCCCAGGATCACCAGTCGCGGCTCCGGTACGGCGTCTCGGATTCCGCTGCGGGCCGCCATTTCTGCGAGGTCGACGCTCTCGGACAGCGTGGTGAGCCGGGCGGTGACGTCGGAGGCCGAGGTCACGACGGGCGAAGCCAGCAGTGCACCGAGGGGTTCGGTGAACGTGCGCAGCGAGCCGCTGAGGTCGACGACCTCCAACCGCTGTGCCGCCGCAGGTGACGCCACCAGCATGCGCGCCGCCAGCGCCGCGACCACCGGTGCGGCCTCGGCCGGATCGCCGACGATCCAGAGCGGACGCCCCAACGGGTAATGAACGCAGAACGGGACCCGCAACTCACCGAGGTCGGGTGCGGACAACTCGCCGAGCCTCAGCCCGTCCGTCACGGCGCTGCCGGTGACCGGGCTCGTCCACGCGGCGGACCCGAAGGTGGCCAGCGACCGCGGCAGCAGCGGGTCGATGGCGCGGAGTTCGTCGGCCAATTGCGCAGTCTCGCCGTCGAATTTGCGCTGCGCCTCGGCGACGAGGGCGTCGCACCGCCCCTGCGCCCTGGCCTGCGATTGCACGACCGCCGGACTGTTGCGTGTGGACGGGTCGGCCACCGACTCGGACAGTTCGTCGTCCAGCCGCGCCTGCGCGTAGTCGCGGGAGGATCGGAAGGAGGCCGCGGACCGGGCCGCGTCCTCGAAGATCATCCACGCCCTCTCGAACGAGTGCGCCGGGTCGAGCGGGATGCCCGCAGGACCGGGTGTCGCCGGAACCTCCTCGGCGACAGGGTGCGCGGGTTCGTCCACCTCGACGCCGTGCCGGGTGACGAGTTCGGCGAGGCCGCCGTCGTATCCCTGCCCGACGGCCCGCACCTTCCACCCGGTGCCGCGGCGGTAGATCTCGAGGCAGATCGCGGCCGCCTCGGAACCGACCAGCGGGATGTCGAAAACGACCAGGGGAACACCATTTTCGTCGGCGAGCGTGGCCGTCAGCCCCTCGCGGGCCAGCGTCGCCGGACCGTTCGGGGATGCCGGATCGACACTGACCACGCACAGCACGGCCGCCGCAGCGGCGTCCACCTCGTCCAGCTGCAGCCGGACCGTTCCGTCCGCGTCGAGTTCCACACCGGCGGCGCGGCGCTGGTTGTAGAACACGAAATGGTCCGCGGACAGCGTGCGCAGATCACCGTCGACGATCAACGCGGAGACGTCGATCGGCGTCGCATCGACCGCACGGAAACGCAGTTCGCGCGACGGCAGCGGGGCGTTCTGCCCCGGAACGAGGTGGACCGTCATCGCCGCCCCTAGACGCCGAGGAAGCGGGCCAGTTGAGGCGCGGCCTCCCCGGCGTGCTTGGCCTGAATGCCCTCACCGATGGCCTGCAGCTTCCACTCGCCGCCCACCCGGTACACCTTGGCCATCACCATTCCCGTGAACGGCATCCCGCCCTGCAGCGTGAACCGGGCGAGTTCGGCCGACGACGTGGTGTCCACCAGGCGGCAGAAGGCGTTCTTCACCTGCTCGAACGTGTGCCCGCGGTACGACGTCACGATGAACACGATGGTCGAGACGTGCGGCGGAATGCGGGTGAGATCCACGAGGATCACCTCGTCGTCGCCGGCGCCCTCACCGGTGAGGTTGTCGCCCTGATGCCGGATCGACCCGTCCTTCGACGTCAGCTGCCCGTAGTAGGCGACGTCGACCATGTTGTCGTCCGCGAACAGGACCGCCGACGCGTCGAGGTCGACGTTGGCGGAACGGTTCCCGAACATGCCGCGCTTCTCGATCGGGTCCCAGCCGAGTCCCATCTGGATGTACGTCAGTGCGACGCCACCGTCCTTGCGGAGCGTGACCTTCTGGCCCTTGGAGAGGCTGACCGGTCGCGACTTGGTGAGACTGACCTCGGCCGGAGCAGCGGGCGCGGGGGGTGCAGCGGGAGCCGGGGGCGCAACCGGTGCGGCCGGCGGCGGGTAGGCGGCTTGCGGTGCCGGTGCCGGTGCGGGAGCGGGCGGCTGCTGGACGGGAGCGGCGGCGGGTGCGGGAGCGTCGTCGACGGACACGCCGTGATCGGTGACGAGTGCGGCGAACCCGCCGGCGTAGCCCTGCCCGACGGCCCGCACCTTCCAGACACCCTGGCGTCGGTACAGCTCGAGCGCGATGACGATCGACTCGGAGTTCAGTCCCTCGATCTTGTACTCGTACAGCGAGTTTCCGGCACCGTCGGACACCCGGGCGGTCGGCGGCGCGGAGCGGCCGAAGTTACTGGTGGCGTCGTCGAGGGTGATGACCGCGCGCACCTGGGCGATGTCGGCAGGCACCGCGCCGAGAGACACCTTCAACGAGGCTGCCTGTCCGGTGGCTCCGGGGACGAGTTGCACGCCGGGACCGGCCGGCTGGTTGAAGAAGACGAAGTCGGCGTCCGAGCGGACCTTCCCCGAGTCCGTGACGAGCAGCGCGGACAGGTCGGCGGCGGCCGTCAGTTCGAGGGAGACGATGACGTCGTCGACGCTCAGCGGGCCGTTCTGACCCTTGGCTAGCGGAGTGGACACTGCGGTGGTTCCTTCACTGTGGGAGCGTCGGGTTTGTCCCGTTTGGTCTGTTTGCCTACAACCTACAAAAGAGAGCCGACGGCCGTCGTCCCCGCACCCCGCGCGACACGGTCCGCGAACCAGCGCAGGATCTCCTCACCAGCGGCGATACCGCTGCTTCCGGTGACCGACAGGGTCGGATGCTGCCAGTCGACGGTTTCGAGTTCGCCGTGCCGGGGGCGGATGGCGGCGTCGGCCGCACTGAGCATGTTCGCGTCGAGGGCCCCGTCCCCGGCCGCCAGCACGGGCGCTTCCGGCGCGAGCACTCCGTCGTCGACGAGCCTCGAACGGACCTCCGCGACCGCACGGCTCTTGCACACCGCGTCGGGCATCGTGTAGATCTTGCGGCCCTGCCGGGACACACCCCATCCCCGATCCACGCACCAGTCGTTCCACTCCTCGACGAAGCCCGCCGGCATCGCATCGAGGTCCACGACCAGGTACGAGAACAACTCGTCGGCCACCCGGGACGAACGCACCCAGCCGTCGTCGATGCGGCGGCTCAGCTCGGCGCCGACCTCCACCAGCGAGGCTCCACGGCCGGCCATCGCGATGTCGACACCCGACCGCCAGCCCGCATCGGGCACCCCGTCGACGAGGATGTTGCCGCCGTTGGTCGTGATCGCGTACCGCCACGGCGCCCCCGGCAGGTCGATGCGCTGGAACTGGGCGACGGTGCGGGTGGTGGTGGGCACGACCACGGCAGACGCGGTGAGCCGCCGCAGCATGGCCTCGGCGGCCGACGTGACGTAGGACAGCGGCTTGCCGTCGTACACCTCGACGCACAGCAGGTCCTCGTCGCCGGGCCGCTCGGCAACGTCGCTCTCGGTGACGGCGAGTTCCATGGCCCCGCGCGAGTAGATCATGGTCCGGTCGAGGTCGGTCGCGATCAGCGCGGTCATGTCACATCCTTGATCAGACCCATGCACGAATAGGCCAGGCCGGGAACCTCTTCGACAGGGACCGAACGCGCGGCGGCGAGCAACCGGATGTGCGCGTGCTCCGGGGCGTCGAGGTCGCGGACGAGCACCCGCCACGGCACCCGGCGCAGCAGCACCCGGGTGGTTTCGCCGACGCCGGGCTTCACGAAGTTCACACTCGAGATTCCGTACTGCTCCCGAACCGCCTCGACGGACTTCCAGCCGTCCCAGGTCGGGGTGCGGTCCGACCGCAGCAAGTCCTCGACGTCGCCGGGAACGTGCTCACGCACATCCCCGAAGGACGCGCGGACGGAATCCAGGAGGTGATTGGACACGTCCTCGCCCGCCAGGTGCGCGTAGAACTTGGCGCCGTGGAAGTCGCCGAGGCCGATCAGCGTGTCGTTGAGGACGGTCCGCGACACCAGGCCCGACACGGTCGAGTTCAGGCACGCCGAGGCGATCAGGAAGTCGTCGCGGGTGCCGAACGTGCGAACGCAATGCCCGGGATCGGCGAGGACGGCGAGGTCGTCGTCGAACTCGGCGCCACCGGCTTCGCGGTACTCGACCAGTGCCTGCGACAACTCGCGGGCGATGGCACCCTTGCCCGTCCAGCCGTCGACGAACACCACCTTCGCCGGGTCGTGATGCTGCGCAAGGTAGTCGAGCGCGACGGCGTCGATCCCCCGGTCCCGGACGATGGAGACGGCGTAGTGCGGCAGCGTCAACCCGTGCACGTCGCGCGCCCAGCGGCGCATGAGCACACCCACCGGGGTTCCCGCCCGCGCCAGGGACACGAGGGTGACGTCGCGGCCGCGCTCGGCCAGCACGAGGTCGGTGACCGTCCCCACGGCACGCGCCAGCCGGATGGAGCTGTCCTGCAGCACCTTCTCGAACAGCTCGCGGTACTCCGCGTCGGGCTGGTATTCGATGGGCAGCGTTTCCGCGTAGTGGGCTTCACCCGACTGGATGCGGCGCTCCCGCTCGGCGACATCGGCTTCGAGGTCGACGTGCGACAGGTCTTTGAGCAGCCAGCCCACCTCGTCGGCGGCGTACGAACCGAACCCCGGGCCGGTCAGGGGCGCCGTCACGTCGACGCTCCCGCACGGGCGGCGCGCAGCGACCGCGGGTCGGCGCCGGACACGACGGCCAGCAGCACATCCGTCCCCGACGCGGTGAGGACGTCGAGGAGTCCGCCGGCTTCCGTGAGCCGGTCGGTGTCGGCCGCGGCGTCGATCACCGCGACCACGACGGCGTCCTCGTCCGGCCATTGCGCGTTGTAGACGAAACGCGGCTGTTCTTCCCCGATCTCGGGCGCCGTGAAGCGGAATCCGCGGCGCAGCGGGTATCCCGGCTGGTCGAGCACGTAGGCGGGCGACCGCGTGGTCGTCTGGAAACGAACCCGGACACCGGACGTGGCGAGCGCGTCCGCGATTCGCAGAGGGAGGTACATCAGCTCCTCGTGTCCGACGACGATCACCGGGCCCTGCGGGTCGAGCCGGTCACGGAGCACCGCGGCCGCCGACGCGACGGCCGCATCGAACTCCTCGGCGTCTTCCTGCAGGAACCCGTGACGCCCGCCCTCCGGAACTGTTGCGGGCCACGATATGTCGGCGCGCTCGACGGTCCCGGTTCGCTCACCGACGGGGTTGAGCACGGGATCAGGGAGGGCACCGACCGAGTCGATCAGTCCGTCGGGAAGCTCGGTGCGTCCCACCGCCAGACTCACGCTGTCGATCCGCACCCCCAGTTCGGCGGCGGCGGCGTCGACAGCGTCCCGGTGGCCCTGCTCGCGCATGTCGACGAGCGACGCCACGACGTAACGGCTGCGGGGGTTCTGCCGGTGCAACGCGCGGATCGCGTCGACCGCGGTGGCGCCGGTGGAGATCTCGTCGTCCACGAGGACGAGAGGGCGATCGCCCGTGAACAACTCGACGGACGTCGGCTGTAGCTGGTGACTGGTCGCGTGCGAGTGCCCCTCCTCGAACCCGGCGGACGTCCCGATCTCGGGGACGTCCCGGCGCGTGGAGTGCAGGTAACACCGGGCGCGCAGCCGGGCCGCGACGCAATGCCCCAGACCTGTTGCGGTTTCGGCGAATCCGAGCACGTCGGGATCTGCATCGGGGCCGAGGACGTCGGCGACCAGATCGCCGAGGCGGTCGCCTGCGCCGATCACGGCAGCCGGGTCGGTGGGCACGTGCTTGCCGAGGACCGTCGAGACGAGCAGGTGGGCACGTCGCGGGTTGCGCCGCAGGCCGGGCTCGACGAGTTCGGGGATGGTCAGCCCCGTGTCCGAACCCACGTGGGCGAGCGTCAGCCCCAGATGTTCCGTGGCCCAGGGCACCGCGCGCACGGCGGTGGGTGAGCTCATCGGACGGCCAGTGCGGTCAGTAGATCCACGAACGTGATTCCCTCGTTTGTCACGCCGAACACCTTCGCCCGGACGAGTGTCTTCTCGGCCCAGCTGCGGTGCGGGCGCATTTCGTTCATCTTGTTGCGATACCCCGACGCCTGGACGCCGCCGACGCTCTCGGCGCCGAGAATGTCGAGCGCATCGTGGTACTCCTCATGCGTGACCGCGGACAGGGCGTGCACGGCCGCGACGTGCGTCGGGTGGATGACGGTCTTGCCCTGGATGCCGTTGGCGCGGTCGAGGGCGATCTCCCGCAGCAGGCCGTCCAGATCCCGGCTGACCAGCTGCTGACGGAACCGCACCTCGTTGTGCTCCTCGAACGGCGTGGCGCGCAGGGTCGGCCGGAACATTCGCTCGTGGTCGGCGAAGTACTCCCACACGGGACCGGTGATGACGTGTCCGGTGTCGTCGGCGCGGCCCAGGAAGTTGACGATGCCGGCAATCGCGTCCGCGACCACCCGCACGTCGTAGATCGTCAGGTCGCGGTCGCGGCGGATGCCGAACGTGGCACACATGTCGGTAGCGCCGATGCGGACCGCGAGGATCCGCTCGCGGTGTTCGACGAGCAGTGCGCCGATCTTCGCGAGTTCGTCGTCGCGAGTCTCGCGGTGCACCAGTGCGGGCGATTCGAGCACCGGCATCGCATACAGGTGCTTGCCGAGCCGCTCCGATGCCGCGGCCAGCTCGTCGAGGAACGCACGCCCCGTCGCACTGCCGAACTTCGGAATCACGAATCCGGACAACACCTCGACGCCCGTGGTCAGCAGATCGGCGATCCGCCGAAGGTCCTCGGCGGCCCGCACCCGGACGAACAACTGCATCCGCGCACCACCGTGGACCGCGAGCCGATCGAGCGCGTCGACGGCGTTGAGCAGCGCCGCCTCCACCTGGTCGTCGGCCACCGCGTCCTCGAGGTCCAGGACCATCGAGCAGACACCGTCACCGGACCGGCGAAAGACGGTGTCCGCGAGGTCGGACCTCGTCGCAGGCACGTACAGCGTCGCGCCCAGCGCGACGGCCAGCACCGTCCGATCCTCGTCCGGCCCGAGCGCCTGCGGAGCGTGCAGGAACAGCCGGCCGTGCGTCTCGGGATCGAGGTGGTGGAAGTGCCGAACATGCTTTACCGCAGCCGGCATCATCTCTTCGCTAATGCTCATCGTCCCCCCGTGTCATCGCTGTCCTGTGTGTCCTCTCATCTTCTGAACCACCTCGGCAATGAACGCCGACACGGCATCGAGCTGGGCGACGTACGCCCAGTAGTCGGGATGCCTCCCGGTCAGTGTCCCTGCTATTCGGTCTATCCGCTCGAGCTGAGCGTCGAGGACCGACCCCCATTCCCGCACGAGCCCACGATTGACAGCCAACATCTGGGCGTCGCGGAGACGAAATCTGATCTCGTTTTCCTTGGCCCGCGGGTTTTCGCGGACCTCCCGCAGCAACCGCAGACGATCGGTGACGCCGTCGACGTTCGCCTCGGCGTCGACCAGATGGGTCCGCGCTGCGGCGGTCAGTTCGAGCGCCCCCTCGGGATTACCCGCGGTCAGAGCCTTCTGCGCCTGCTGCAGATCGGTCTGCGCCTGCTCGATGTGCCTGCGGCTCTCGCGGTCGTTGTGGACTAGATCCGACGAACTGGCCGCATTGAATTCGCGCAGCAGCGCGGAGTAGGCGGGCGCGAGGCGTTCCGCCCGAGTCTGCACGGCGGCGATCCTCGTCGTCACCGACGACACGGCGTGAGCGGCGTCCCGCTCCTTGGACGGGGCCGCGGCCAGTGCCTTCTCCAGCGCCGCCGACTCCTCCCGCACGCGCGCCGCCGCTTCGCGGATCAGGTTGGCGCCACGGGCGCCCTGCAGCGCCACGACCGCGGCGTCGAGTGCCGCTCCCCGATCGCGCACCGACGGGTAGCCGGCGTACGCGGCGCCCTCGGTCTGCACCCGCTGCTGCGCCGCGGAGGCGACCTGAAGCGCCTGCTGGGCAACCTGGGGCACGGCCGCCAGCATTGCGGTCGACTCCTCGAGATGGCCGCGATGTGTGCGATAGAACTCGTCGAGGGTCTGGGTTGCCGCGACCAACTGCCGCGTCACCTGCTCGTACGCGGCGGTGGCCGCAGGTGACTGCACGTTCTCGAACTGGTCTTCGGCCGCCAGGTACGCCGTCGCGGCCTGGTAGCACCCGTCGCGAACCGGTTCCCAGACCCGCCGGATTCCGCGTTCCGGAGTCAGCTGTTCCGAGGCGTCCACGGCCGCGGCGGCGATGCTCTGCCGGTTGTCCATATCGAGAAACGCTGCGACCATCGTGTCGTGGGCGCGACGAGCCGAGTCGTCGCCCCGGGCTCTTCCTCGGAAGCGTCCCGCCCATCCGCTCGTCACGTCCTGAATCGTACTGGTCGGGCCGACAACCCCGAGTGGTCCGGAATTGCCTGTGCACAAACCTGTGGACAGTTCGCGGGATGGGACAAGTCGGACAAATTCATTATCGTGGTGTTGCACGACGAACCCGGAACTTCGACAGTTGTCGAGGGTCCACCCACCTCCTCTCGAAAGGACCCCTGAATGGGCGTCAGCTTGACCAAGGGCGGCAATGTTTCTCTCACGAAGGAGGCGCCGAACCTGACCGCGGTGGCTGTCGGACTCGGATGGGATGCCCGCTCGACCACCGGCACCGACTTCGACCTCGACGCCAGCGCCATCGGTGCGGGTGCCGACAAGAAGGTCGTGTCGGACCAGCACTTCGTGTTCTTCAACAACCTGCGTTCCCCCGACGGCTCGATCGAGCACATCGGTGACAACACCACCGGTGCGGGCGAGGGCGACGACGAGGTGATCAACGTCAACCTGGCGGCGGTCCCCGCGAACATCGAGAGCATCCTGTTCCCCGTCTCGATCTACGATGCGGAGACACGTTCGCAGTCGTTCGGGCAGGTGCGCAACGCCTACATTCGCGTCGTCGACCAGGCCAACGGCACCGAGCTCGCCCGCTACGACCTGTCCGAGGACGCGTCGACCGAGACCGCTATGGTCTTCGGCGAGCTGTACCGCAACGGTGCGGAGTGGAAGTTCCGCGCCATCGGCCAGGGCTACGCGTCCGGCCTGGCCGGTATCGCCCGCGACTACGGCGTCAACGTCTGACAGTCGTTTCGTTCTCCCCCGGTGTTCGTCCACCTGCAGTAGCCACCCTGCATGCCCACTAGAGAAAGGCCACGCTTCGTGGTTCTGCGCATATTCGGTCTCTCCTTCGCCGTGACGGTGATCTCCCTCATCATCGCGGCGATCTACGGAGGCCCCCAGGCCGTCCTCCTCGTGGTGATCCTGTCGATCCTCGAGATCTCGCTGTCGTTCGACAACGCCGTCATCAACGCCACCGTGCTGCGCCGGATGAGCGAGTTCTGGCAGAAGATCTTCCTCACCGTCGGCATCGTCATCGCGGTGTTCGGCATGCGCCTGGTCTTCCCCCTCGTGATCGTGTGGCTCGCGTCCGGTCTCGGCCCCGTCGCCGCCCTCGACCTGGCCCTCAACCCGCCTGCCGACGGCGCCGCGTACTTCCCCGACGGCAGCGCCAGCTACGAAACCCTGCTCACCGACGCGCACCCGCAGATCGCGGCGTTCGGCGGCATGTTCCTGCTGATGCTGTTCCTCGGCTTCATCCTGGAAGAGCGTGAGATCACCTGGCTGTCCTGGCTGGAGAAGCCCCTCGCCCGCGCGGGCAAGCTCGACCAGCTGGCCGTCATCATCGCCGGCGCCCTGCTGCTGATCACCGCCGCGTACATCGCCCCCGCGGACACGGTCTCCACGGTGATGATCGCCGGCGTCCTCGGCATGGTCACCTACATCGCCGTCAACGGTCTCGGTGAGCTGTTCAACACGCCCGAGGAAGACGAAGACGGCGAACTGGTCGAAGGGTCCAAGGGCGGACCGACCGAGCTGGCCAAGGCCACCGGTAAGGCCGGGTTCTTCCTGTTCCTCTACCTCGAGGTCCTCGACGCGTCGTTCTCCTTCGACGGTGTGATCGGCGCGTTCGCGATCACGTCCGACCCGATCATCATCGCCCTNAGGGCACCCTGTCGGACTACGTGTACCTCGAGCACGGCGCCCACTGGGCCATCGGCGCACTGGCCGTGATCCTGCTGGTGTCGATCGGCTACCACGTCAACGAGAACGTCACCGGACTCGTGGGCGTCGCCCTCATCGGTGCCGCCTTCATCTCCAGCATCGTCCGCAACCGCAAGGCCGTTGCAGCGGCCGGCGCGGCGGAAGACGACGTGGACGAGCAGAACCCGGTGCCCGTCGGCTAGGTTCTGCCTGTACTCACATCCAGCGGCAGTGCTCGTGACTCGGTGGTCACGGGCACTGCCGCTCGACACTGGAAAGGGCACCCATGGGGCGGCTGCTCGACAAGTCGAAGAAGGTGGTGGAGGCGCAGCTCGCCGGAACCACCATCCGGGCGATACAGGGTTCGATGATCGCCTACGAGGGCAATGTCAGTTTCAAGTCGGCAGGCTTCGGTGGCGGTGACGGGGTGCTCGCCGGGATGAAGAGGCGTGCCACGGGCGAGGCGCTGTCTCTGATGGAATGCTCCGGCCACGGTGTCGTGTACCTCGCGGTGGGCGGTCAGTACGTCTCCGTCGTCGACCTCGCCAACGAGACCCTGCAGGTGGAGTCGCAGCAGCTTCTCGCCTCGAGCGGCAACCTGAACACCAACGTCACGTTCACCGGACTGCGCGGCGGGGTCGGCGGTCAGGGCCTGTTCACCACGACCGTCTCCGGCCAGGGACAGGTGGCGCTGCTGTCGGCCGGCGGGCCGCTCATCCACCTCGAGGTATCGCCGCAGTACCCGCTGGTGGTCGATCCCGACGCGTTCGTCTCGGCGCGCGGACAGGTGACGCAGTCGTTCGTGACCGACGTGTCGTGGCGCAACGCCGTCGGCCAGGGCAACGGTGAGGCCTTCTCCCTCAGGTGGGACGGTCACGGCGTCGTCTCCATTCAACCGGCAGAGCGGTGATCCCCATGGTCTTCTCGAAAGTGAACTCGAAGGTCGTCAAGGTCGACGTCGGCGCCGCAAGCGGGGTGGTGGCCCGCACGGGCGCGATGCTGTTCTACACAGGTCAGGTCCAGTTCTCGCCGCATCAGGTGCCTGGTTCCCAGGCGATGGCGGGCATGGGTGGGTTCACCCGGATGGCCGGACGCATGATGCAGGGCGAGCACGAACGCACGATGCTCGCGCAGGGGCAGGGCGAGGTGCACTACGGCCACGCCGGGCTCGAGGTGCACGTCGTCGACATGTCGCAGGGCGGTGCGCTGTGTGTCGAGGCGTCCCGGCTGCTCGCTCACAATGCGGGACTGCAGAGTTCGGTGATCTCCGTGACGAGTCAGGGCGGTGGCGGCGGCGGACGCGGCATGCTCGGCGCCCTGCGCGGCGCTGCGGCAGGCGCCCTCTCCGGTACCGGAATGTTCACGACGCAGCTGTCCGGGTACGGGTCTGCGGTCCTCCTCGCGCACGGCGGCTTCATCGAACTCCCTGTGGGTGGACCGAATCCGGTGTTCGTCGACCCCGACGCATTCGTCGGCACGTACGGGAGCGTCCAGGTGGAACTGAAATCCGCCGTCGGCTGGCGTGAGGCGATGGGCCGCGGCGTCGGGGAAGCGATGCAATTGCAGTGCACGGGTCAGGGCATCGTCTACGTTCAGGCTTCGGAGGAGAAACTGTGACCGCCATCCACAATCCGTCGACTCTCGGCGCCAGCGACAACATTCCCGACAACAGTTACGCGTTCTGCATCGACCTCACCGCGCCCTGGTTCATCCGCAAGGGTGCGATGATCGCATACTACGGGCAGATGCAGTTCCAGGCGTTGACCCACGGATTGCACGGCGCCGCACTGCACATGGTCGCCAATCAGTTCTCCGCGCCGCTGTACATGGGCGACTACGCGGTGGCCGAAGGGTTCGGGAAGCTGATCATCGGCGACCGCGGTTACGACATCAACTCGTACGACCTCGACGACGGCAACCTCACCATCCGGGCGTCGAATCTCCTTGCGTTCGAGCCGGGTCTGGCCCTGAACCAGTCCATCGTGCCGGGCTTCCTGACGCTCATCGGGACCGGCAAGTTCCTGGCGTCGTCCAACGGCCCGGTGATGTTCGCCGAGCCGCCGCTGCGGATCGACCCCGAGGCGCTCGTCGGGTGGGCCGACTGCCCGTCCCCGAGCCACCATTACGACCAGGGGTGGATCAGCAACTTCCTCGCGGCGGGCGCTCACATGATGGGAATCAACTCCGGGGAGGAACGGCAGTTCGACTTCACCGGCGCCGGAACGGTTCTGATCCAGTCGAGCGAGAAGGTCCTCAGCGACACGCATGTCGTGCGCAGCATCGAGGGCCAGATCCACGGCCTCACCCCGAGCGGTCTGCAACGGCTCAACGGCGTGATCGCCGCCAAGCTGGCGGAGCAGCCGCGCTGACACCCAGGAGATTGACAGGCTGAGCGAAGAGTTGTGGCAGGGACGGGCAGCAATCTGGTCTGTGTCAGGAAGTTCTGACACCGCATCCGATTCGTTCCAGGAGGAACCGCATGAAGTCCGTCGTGACCAAGGCCGTCGCAACCGGTGGTATCGCCCTCGCAGCCCTCGGCATCGGAGCCGGCGTCGCCAGCGCCGACCCGGTGGGCCACAACCCCGCCCCCGCCCAGCAGCAGCAGGCACCGCAGCCCCAGCAGCAGCAGCAGCAGCACGCTCCGCAGCAGCAGGCACCCGCGCCGAGCCCGCACGGATTCTGGTTCTTCGGCACCTGGGTTCCGCTGCCCTGATCTGCGTTCCCCTCGCAGGACGAAGGTGCCCTTCGACGCTCCCACGGCGCCGAAGGGCACCTTCGTATGTCTACCGCGTGGGTCGCATACTCGGGTTCGGGCCGAGAGTGATCGTCCGCGTTCTCGGCAGAAGTCCAATTTCCTTCCACCCCGCGGTCAGCGTGATCGTTCCCGACTCCGGGTAGTCGCTGATCCAGTAATGCGGCGCGGAGTGATACTCGGACGCGTCCGCGGCATCGGACTTCGACGTCGAATGCGGGTGGCGTGGATCGGCGACACCCTCCATATCGTCGACCTGCACGTTCACCGCGAGATACGACCACCGAGCCGACGGGTCGTCGGGATCGTCCAGTGGACGCGTCTCGTGGCGCGCCAGATCAGCGGATCTGCCTCTCGCTGTCAGCTCGATGCGCAGCAGCATGCCCGTCGGGTGCGCGACGACCTCCGCCAGGCGCAGGCTCAGGTCACGGCTCGTCACGAGCTCCACCGGCCCGTGCACCACGATTCCCTCCGTGGCAGGCGGTGGTGCCGCCGGCCACCGTCTCCTGCGCATGACTCAATCGTCCCACCGGCTCCGACCGGCTGCCACAGTTACGTTTGTGCACACTCAGGGCAACTGGGCCATGCCGTACACCTTCGTCGCGCGGACCCGGAGTACCTGCCGGTGCTCGGACACCATCGCGCGGCGGAACTCTTCCCAGTCCTCGTGCTCTTTTCCGGACGCGAGCCGGAACACGTCGACGAGCTCGTCCGCCGCCGCGTCGTGCGGATCCGCCGCGACCGCGCTCAGTTCCGCGTCTCCCTCCACGACCGCGTAGCTCCAGAAGTCGGTCGCGCTGACGTGCAGCGATACCCGCGGGTCGCGGGCGGCGTTCCGGGTCTTGGCCCGATCCGCCGTCACCGACACCCTCGCGGTCTGCGTGCCGGGGTCCCAGGCATAGATCACGTTGGACAATTGCGGGCGCCCGTCGCGTTTGATCGTCGCGAGGACCGCACGGTTGTGTGCGGCGACGAGGTCGAGAAGGGGGCGCCGGTCGTCATTCGCATCGAGGCTCATGACTCACCCAACCACGGACGCCGAAGCGGTGTTCCCGCGCGGAGTCGCGGCTGCCCCTGGTCGCGGTCCAGGGCTCCCCTACCGACGAGTAGGGCACGGGGATCGGAAAAACATTGGCCGGTAACGTGTTCCAGGAAATCTCAGGATACTGACCGGTACACATTCTCGTGTGGGATCTGCGGTTTTTCTCGGGTACGCTCTCGTGATCCCGAGCCGGAAGGACCACACGTGAACGACTCATATCTCGTCATCGGCGAAACCACCGTGGCCCGACGGGTCTGTGCATCCCTCCGAGAAAGGGACTTTCACGTACGCCATCTCGTCGCTCCCGACGACGACGAGCTCCGCCTGGCGATGGCGGACGAACCTTGCGGGATGGCCGTACTGGTGCGCGACGACGTCGTCGCGCTGCGTTACGCGCTGGCCGCGGCGCACATCTCCGCGTCGATCCCGTTGGTGGTGACGATCTTCGACCGCACGGTGGCGGACCAGCTGTCGCAGCTGCTCCCGCAGTGCGAGGTGACGTCACCGGCAGACCTCGCCGCACCGACGCTCGCCGGTCCGTGCCTGGAACCCGAACTCGTCGCGGCCCGGCACGCGGGCGAGCACATGCTGACGGTCCGCATGATCGACGGCCACCCCGAGGGCGCGCACGTCGATCTGCCCCGGCGGAACTGGTGGCGCACCGCGGCGACCGGCGCGACCGGACTGCTGCGCTCGCACGACATCGGCACCCGCATCCTGCTCGGTGGGCTCGCCGGGCTCCTCGCCGTGCTGTTCGCCGACTGGCTGTGGTTGATGCTCGGCCAGCACGTGGCACCGCTCGACGCGTTCAACGAGGCGGTGCGCGTGGTGACCACCGTGGGCCCGGGAACCGACACCCACGGCAGCCCCGCCTACGCGGTGTTCGCCTCGGTGGCGATGCTCTTCACCGTCGTCTTCACGGCCATGTTCACCGCCGGAATCATCGAGCGGCTGCTCGGCCCCCGGCTGGTCGGCCTGGTGGGCAGCCGCGTCCTGCCCCGGTCCGGCCACGTCATCGTCGTCGGCCTCGGCCAGGTGGGGCTCCGGCTCTGCCGGGAGCTACAGGCTCTCGGTGTCGCGGTGGTGGGCGTCGAACGCGACCCCCACGCCAAGAACCTGCGGCTCGTGCGGTCGATGAACATCCCGACCGTCGTGGGGCACGGCGGTGACCGTGAACTCCTCGAGCGACTGGGTGTGAGCCGAGCCCTTGCGCTGGCCGCCGTCGGCTCCGACGACCTGGACAACATCGCGGTGTCCGTGGCGGCGCAGGCCGTGTCCCCCGGACTGCGACTGGTCCTGCGGGCCGGTGAGCAGGAGGCGATCGCCGAGACGCGGTCGTTGCTGCGGCTCGGAATCATCCGCGACGTCACCAGCCTGAGCGCCACGTACGTGGTGGCCAAGTTGATCGGCCTGCAACCGCAGGGGGTCGTGGCGGACGGCAGCCACCTCTACCTGGAGGTGCCGACCGCGGACACGTCCGAGCCCGACTTCACCGAGCTGCCCATGTCGCCGCGGATGAGCTGCCGGCACCTCGTCACCGCGTAGCGACCTAGCCGGTCACTGCCAGCGCGTCGATCTCGACGAGCATGACCTCGTGCGGGAGGTCGACGAAAACCGTGGTCCGGCACGGCAGCTGCCCGCTCGGCACGTTCTCGGCGATGAACTCTCCGTACACGTCGTTCATCGCGGCGAAGTCGTCCCGGGTGGTGAGGTAGACGCGGAACATCAGCACGTCCTCCACGCTCGCGCCGCCGGCTTCGAGGATCGCCTTGACGTTCTCGAGGGTGCGCCGGGTCTGCTCGCGCACGTCGCCTTCCGCGATGTACTTATTGGTGACGGGGTCCATCGGCCCCTGCCCCGACACCTGGAGCATGTTGCCCTTCTTGATGCCCTGGCTGAACGTGTGTGCGGGGGCGGGGGCGCCTTCGGTGCGGATGACGGTGGTGTCGGACATATCGCTACTCCTGTGTGTCGTTACTTTTCGGGTGGACGGGGGACGGGTCAGGGCTGGGCGCGGTATCCGCAGTCGCGGGAGATCCGCGCCCCCACGGCCTGAAGGGGTTCGAGCAGGTCGAGGACGCGTTCGTAGCTGAGCACGACGTCGGGCACCGAGACGGAGACGGCGGCGACGACGCGGCCGGACGCGCCGCGGATGGGCACCCCGATGCAGTTGACGGACGGCTCGTTCTCCTCCTGATCGTGCGCCCAGCCCTGCTCCCGGACCATGCGGATCTCGTCGAGGTAGCGTTCGGGCGTCGTGATCGTGTTGGCGGTGCGGGCGGAGAAGTCCATCGAGTCGACGATCGGCCGCAGTTCCGAATCCGGCAGGTCGGCGAGAATCACCTTGGCGACCGCGGTGGAATTGAGGTTGGCACGCAGTCCGATTCGCGAGTACATCCTGATCTGATCGTGCGATTCGAGTTTGTCGATGTACACCACGTCACCTCCTTCCATCGCCGCGAGGTGCGTGGTACGCCCGTATTCGCGGTTGAACGCGACGAGGTGCGGTGACGCGATGCGCCGCACTTCCCGCTGGTCGGTGGCCTGCGCGGCGAGCTCGAAGATGCGGGAACCGAGGTGGTACTGGTTGCTGTTGTCGCGGAACGTGAACCGCTCGTCGGACAGGGTTCGCAGTAAGCGGAGCACGGTGGTCTTGTGGACCCCGGTGGATTCGGCCAGCTGGTCGAGATTGGCGGGACCGTTGCCGAGTTGCACCAGCAGGTGCAGGGCGCGGGAGACACTCTGACTCATCCGTTCACTCCACTTTCTCGGGGGAGAAGCCGTCGGCGGTGACGCTCGTTGCCGCCCAGTCTGATTCGGAGCACTCGAGCAGCTCGTCCAGCAGTTCGGCGGGCGGCGGGGGCGCCGAGTCCGCTGCCACCGTCAGGGTGGCGGCGGCGCCGATGTGCCCGCGGCGCAGGCACCGCGTCTGATCCTCGCCGCGCACCACACCGCTGAGATATCCGGCGGCGAAGGCATCGCCCGCGCCGACGGGTTCGACGACGTCGACGCGGAGCGCGGGAACCGCCACACTGCGGCCGCTCCGGTCGACGGCCAGCGCCCGGTGCGCTCCGTCCTTGACGACGACGGTGGCCGGGGCGGGCAGGATGAGCCGCAACTCGTGCGGATCCGCGGTGCCGAGGACGCGCAGGGCCTCGTCGGCGCCGACGAGAACCAGATCGGCGAGATTCGCCAGTTCCACGACCATCCGCGGGTCGCCGTCCGGCCACAGTTGCTCACGCCAGTTGACGTCGAAGCTGACCACACCGGAGATTCCCGGCCGGTCGCGGAGCAGTCTCCGCATCAGCGCGAGGCACGAATCGGACAGGGCCGGTGTGATTCCGCTGCAGTGGACCACGGCGGCGCGGCCGAACAGGTCCGCGACCGCCGGCGTGTCGAGGAATCCGGGATCCATGGCCGACGCCGCCGAACCGGCCCGGGAATACAGGCTGTCGGTTCGCGGCTCGCCGTGCTCGTCGAGGGCGGTGGATTTCGAGTAGTGCCCGGTGGGCCTGTCGGGATCGACCTCGATCGCGCGGACGTCGACACCCCGCGCCTGCAGTTCGGTGCGGATGAGGGTGCCGAACTCGTCGTCGCCGAGCCGTCCGACCCAGGCGGCGGGAACGTCCAGCGCGGCGAGTCCGGCGGCGACGTTCGCCTCGGCGCCGGCCAGGTGGAGTGTCGAGTCCGGGGCCACCAGGACCATCGCCTCACCGAGGCACGCGACACCGGACTCGGGGGTGGGGATCGATTCCTGCACTTGTTACCTCTACGACTGCTCGGACCGGCACTGGAGTTGCGTTTCGAGAGCCCTCGCCCCGGCGATGCATGCCACACCGGACCGTTGACGATGACCCAGGCCAATGCTAGACATAGGTGACTCAAAAACGCAATCAACGTTGCATATAGCGCAACGTAGCACTTCACGGCCCTTCCCCCGATGAAGGCCTGCCCCACAGAACCCGAACGACAGGATCGACGATGACGATCAGCGGACCGGACACACTCGATTCCGGCGCCTTGGCGGAGCTCGACGAGCTGCGCTTGTCCGACGTGGACAAAGCCCTCCCCTCCGCGGCGAACGGCCTCACCAAGACCGAGTTCCTCGGAACGCAGCCGAGGCTGTCCGCCTTCAGCACGCCCGTCATGGTCCTCGACGAGACGGCCATCGCCGGCAATCTCGACACGATGGCGGCCTGGTGCGAGGCGCACGGGGTCGACCTCGCTCCGCACGGGAAGACGACGATGTCTCCGGTGCTGTGGGACCGGCAGATCCGCAGCGGCGCGTGGGGCATCACGCTCGCGAACTTCGGCCAACTCCGGGTGGCGGTGCGATTCGGCGTGCGCCGGGTGCAGATCGCGAACTCGCTCGTCGACCCGACCGCGCTGCGGTGGCTGGCCGAGCAGATGGACGCGAACCCGGAACTCGAGGTCCTGATGTGGGCCGACTCCCCGCAGACGGTCGACGCGATGACCGCGGCGCTCGCGGACGTCACGGTGGTCCGTCCGCTGCCCGTGCTCGTCGAACTCGGCGGAGAGGGAGGACGCACCGGCGCACGATCCGTGGCCGAGGCAGTGGAGGTGGCCGCACGCATCGGTGAAAGCCCCGCACTGCGGTTGGCCGGCGTCTCCGGTTACGAGGGCGCCCTCGCACACGACGCCTCCGAGGAATCCCTCACCCGGGTCCGCACGTATCTCCGGTCGATGGCCGAACTGCATCGCCGGCTCGAGGCCGAGGGACGCTACCCCGAGGGTCAGGACGTGTACGTGACCGCGGGCGGCAGCGCCTACTTCGACGTGGTCGCCGAGGTGCTCGCCGAACTTGCCGGCGACAGAACCAAAGTGGTGGTCCGCGCCGGCGCATACATCATCCACGACGACGGCTTCTACACCGGGATCTCACCGTTCGGCCGCAGCGAAGACAGGCAGGCGCGTCGTCTCACGTCGGCGATGCACACGTGGGCCCGGGTGGTGTCCCGCCCCGAGCCGGGCCTCGCCCTGCTCGACGCCGGCAAGCGCGACGTCCCGTTCGACGAAGGACTCCCCACCGCGCAGGCCGTCGCCGGCCAACTCGGGGCGACGCCGCGGCCCCTCGACGGCACCGAAGTGACCGCCGTCAACGACCAGCACGCGTTCCTCCGGCTCGATCCCGCACGGCCCGAACACGATCTGCGTGTCGGGGACGTCGTCAGGCTCGGTCTCTCCCACCCGTGCACCGCGTTCGACAAATGGCGCTGGATTCCCGTCGTCGGCGACGACTCCGACGATCCGGTCGTCGTCGACCTGATCCGCACCTTCTTCTGATCCCCGGCCGAGGACTCACATCATGACCACTCTGATCCGTTCCGCCACCGTCGTCGACGGTTCGGAGGCGCCGAGGTACCGCGCCGACGTGCTCGTCGACGGAGACCGGATCGCCGAAATCTGGCCCGAGGCAGATCACTCCGAGACCGGGCGCCCTCGCGCGGATCGGGTGATCGACGCCGACGGCCTGGTGCTCGCGCCCGGTTTCATCGACATGCACGCCCACTCGGATCTGCAGATCCTGCTGAACCCCGAGCACCCGTCGCGGATCACCCAGGGCGTCACCACCGAGGTACTCGGGCAGGACGGGCTGTCCTACGCACCCGTCACCGACGACGTGCTCGCGGTGGTCCGGCGCAAGATCGCGGGGTGGAACACCGATCCCGAGGATTTCGACTTCTCCTGGCGGAGCGTCGGCGAATACCTCGACCGCCTCGACTGCGGTATCGCCACCAACGTCGCGTATCTCGTCCCGCACGGGGTGGTCCGGGCGCTGGTGGTCGGCTGGGACGACCGGCCGGCGACACCGTCGCAGATCGAGGAGATGCAGCGGATCGTGGCGCAGTCCATGGCGGAGGGTGCCGTCGGGTTGTCCGCCGGGCTGACCTACACGCCGGGAATGTACGCGGACAACGAGGAACTGCTGGCACTGTGCCGGACCGTCGCCGAGTACGGCGGCTACTTCTCCCCGCACCACCGGTCCTACGGCGCCGGCGCCATGGAGGCCTACGCCGAGATGGTCGACCTGACGTCGCGGGCCGGGTGCGCACTGCATCTCGCCCACGCCACGCTGAACTTCGGACCCAACAAGGGCCGCGCCCCGGAACTGCTGGCCCTGCTCGACACGGCCGAATCCGCCGGCGCGGACATCAGCCTCGACACCTACCCCTACCTTCCCGGCGCCACCACGCTGTCGGCGATCCTGCCCAGCTGGGCGTCGGCGGGCAGCATGGAACAAACCCTCGATCGACTCCGGGATCCGGTTGCCCTCGAACGCATCCGCGAGCATCTGGAGGTCACCGGCTCCGACGGTTGCCACGGGGTGATCGCCGAGTGGCACACGCTCGAGATCAGCGGCGTGCAGAACGCGGAACTCGACGACTACGTCGGGAAAACCGTCGCGGACATCGCCGTCGCCGAGAACCGCGACCCCTTCGACGTCTGCATCGACATCCTGATCCGCGACCAACTCGGCAGCGGCATCCTGCAACACGTCGGCCACGAGGAGAACGTGCGCGCAATCATGCAGCACCCCCGGCACACAGGTGGCAGCGACGGACTGCTGGTCGGCGCGAAACCGCACCCGCGCGGGTGGGGAACGTTCGCACGCTACCTCGGGCACTACAGCCGCGATCTCGGCCTGATGTCCCTCGAGGAGTGCGTCGGTCACCTCAGCGGCCGAGCCGCGACGCGGTTGCGGCTGGTGGATCGCGGATTCGTCCGCCGCGGATACGCCGCTGACCTCGTGCTCTTCGATCCGGACACGGTGAGCGACACCGCGACCTACGCACAGCCGCGCCAGGCGGCGGCCGGTATTTCCCACGTATTCGTCCGCGGCCGCCTCGCCCTCGAGGACGGCCGCCTCACCGGCGCGACCGCCGGAAGATCGTTGCGCCGCGAAGAAGGAGGAGCAGTTCGATGACCGAGATCGACATTTTGCGTGCCGACCGGGTACTGACGGTGGTGCGAGCGGAAACCATCCCCGACGCCGCAGACCTGTGCCACGCACTCGCCGAGGGCGGAATCCGGACGGTCGAGCTGACGTTCACCACGCCCGACGTGCTCCATCATCTCGGCCGCGCCGCCGACGCCGCAGCCGCGGCAGGCAGCATCCTCGGCGTCGGAACCGTGATGACCGGCGATCAGGCCGCCGCTGCGATCGACGCCGGCGCGCGGTTCCTCGTGACCCCCGGCATCCGTCCGGACGTCGCGAAAGTCGCCACAGGACAGTCGGTTCCGGTCTTCCTCGGCGCGTTCACCCCCACCGAGGTGGCCATGGCCGTCGACCTCGGCTCGGCCGCGGTCAAGATCTTCCCCGCCAAGCGGCTCGGCCCCGACTACCTGTCGGACCTGCACGGCCCGTATCCCGGCGTGGAACTCCTGCCGTCGGGTGGAATCAACGATTCCAACGCCCGCCAGTTCCTCGACGCCGGCGCGCTGGCCGTGTGCGCGGGCACCAGCGTCGTCCCACCGTCCAGCGTCGCGTCAGGCAACTGGACCGACATCACCGACCGCGCACGATCGTTCATCGCCGCGCTCTCGAACTAGTCCACTCTCGCCCGACCCCACCACCTCCCCTGGAGACGCAATGACGTCGTTCGTCGACTGGCTGCAGCACGACACAGCCGGACTACTCACTCTCGCAGCGATATCCATCGCCGTGCTGTTGATCCTCATCATCAAGCTGAAGCTCGAGCCGTTCATCGCGCTGATCGTCGTCGGCGTCGGCGTCGCGCTCATCGCGGGAGTGTCGGTGGTCGAACTGGTCGGCACACCGACGTCGGCGGCCGACTCGATTCTGGAGAAGGGGTTCGGCGGCATCCTGGGGCACATCACCCCGATCATCGGCCTGGGCACCGTCCTCGGCGCGATGATGGAACGCTCCGGCGGTGCCGACGTCCTGACCGAACGGCTTCTGAAGTTGTTCGGGCCCAAGGGCGCTCCACTGGCCATGGGTGTCACCGGCCTCGTCCTCGGTATCCCGGTCTTCTTCGACATCGGCATCTTCATCCTCGCCCCGCTCGTGTACGTGGCGGCCAAGCGCGGCGGCAAGTCGCTGGTGATGTACGCGATGCCGATGCTCGCCGGCCTGTCCATGACCCACGCGTTCCTGCCCCCGCACCCGGGACCCGTCGCCGCGGCCGGTCTGCTGCACGTCGACATGGGCTGGATCATCATCATGGGCCTCGCCTGCGGTATCCCCGCCTGGTTCGTCAGTGGCGTCGTCTGGGGCACCTGGATCGGCAAGCGTGTGATCATCGAGGTCCCGGACGAGTTCATCCCGGAGGAGAAGGAAGCCGACAAGAACCCGCCGCCACTCTGGCTGATCTCGTTCATCATCCTCGTGCCGATGGTGCTGATCCTCGGTGCGACGGTCGGCAACGTGGTCCTCGAGGAAGGCTCGACCCTACTGTCGGTCCTCATCTTCCTCGGCACACCCACGATCGCGCTGACCATCGCCGTCCTGCTGGCGTTGTACCTGCTCGGGACCCGGCGCGGAATCACGGCGCAGGAGATCGGTGCGATGTCCGCGGCGGCGTTGAAACCGGTCGGCATGATCCTGCTGGTCGTCGGTGCCGGTGCGTTCTTCGGCGCGGTGCTGCGGGCCACCGGAGTCGGGCAGGCCCTGGCCGACTCGATGGACGCACTCGGTCTCCCGGTCATCCTGTCCGCGTACCTGATCAGCTGCGCCCTCCGCATCGCCCAGGGTTCGGCGACCGTCGCCATCGTCACCACCGCAGGCGTCATCGAGCCGTCGATCGCAGCCGGGAATTATTCGTCCCCGCAGATCGCCCTGATCGTGATCGCCGTGTCGGCCGGATCCATCATCGCCAGCCACGTCAACGACGGCGGATTCTGGATCGTGTCACGGTATTTCAACATGTCGGTCAAAGACACCCTGAAGACGTGGACGGTGCTCGAAACCATCCTGTCCGTGGTGGGCTTCGCGATGGCCTCGCTGATCTGGGTGCTGGTCTAGCTCCCGGAGTCCGCGTCGCGCAGCACCCGCGCCGCACCGGCGAACGTCCGCACCTGCCGGTCGTCCCAGACATGGGCAGGCACACCACCACCCAGCAGTGTGCGGACGAGTGCGGGGTCGTCGCCGATCGGCACGTCGCTGCCCGCGATCACGATGTTGCCGTAGCGGCGGCCCTTGAGCATGGCCGGATCGGCGATGACCGTGGTGTGCGGAAACACGCTGCCGAGGGTCGCCGCCTCCCGGCGCGCCAGGACGAGGTCGCGGGTGTCACCGCAATTGACCGCATAGATCCCGCCGGGCGCCAGCACCCGTCGCACGTGTCCGGTGAACTCCGTCGTCGTCAGCGGCGCCGGAGTCGTGTTCCCGGCGAACACGTCGCGCACGATCAGGTCGCGGCTGGACTCCGTCAGCGTCTCCGTGACCGCCCGCGCCTCACCCACCCGCAGCCGCAGCAGTGGGGCCCGCGGCAGGTCGAACCATTCGCGCACCAACTCGGCGAGCTTGCCGTCGAGTTCGACCACCACCTGCCGGGCGTCCGGATACCGGGCGGCGAGATGCCGGGCGAGTGAGCAGGCGCCGCCACCGAGGTGCAGGGCTCGCACCCGCTGGTCCGTCCCCCAGTGCGAGGCGACCAGTTCGGCGATCCACCGCATGTACTCGAAATCGAGGTGCGTGGGATCCGACAGGTCGATGTGGGAACTTTCGACCCCGTTCACCTTGAGCACCCAGCCGTGCGGATTGAGGTGGTCTTCCGCGAGTTCGCACGTGCCCGTGTCGATCGGGTACACGCCGGCGACGGGGCCCCCGTCGGTTGTCCGGGCAGCCCGACCGCCGCGCTGCCTGCCCATCGTCCGTCTTCCCTACTGCTCGCGCCGTCCGCTCGCGTCTGCTGCGAGAATCGTCCTCCCACGATACCGGGACGAGACACGGGTGACCTACCGTGGTGACGCGCACGAGAAGGGAAGACGATGGAACCTCAGGAAGTCGACTTCGCGCACACCGAAGGCGCTGCGAAGCGACGTCGCGAGAAGGCGATGGGACTCGCGCGGTATGTGTGGGATCGCGGAATCAGCGGTCAGGAACTCCTGGACCTCACCGACGGCACGCTGCGGAAACTCGCTCGGGCGGCCGGGTCGAACCCGCCGAGCACCATGGAGACGTGGCTGACCGTGGTCGAGTTGCTCGACCAGAAGTCGGCGTGGGCAGAACGCCACCCCGACCATCCCGCCGCCACCCCGGCGCACCGCGACGAGAAGATCATGTGGGTGAAGCCGCCGATCGTCCCCTGGACCGACTGACCCGTGAGTACTTGTCAACCGCCCGCGGTTGACAAGTACTCACGGGCGCAGCACGAGGATGCGGTCGTCGCCGTCCCCCGGGTCGCCGCGCCCGTCGCGGTTGCTGGTGCTGAACCAGACGGCACCGTCCGGCGCCGCGACGACGGTACGCAGTCGGCCGTACTCGCCTTCGAACAGCGACTGCGGTTCGCCGAGCGAGCCGTCACCGCCCACGGGGATCCGCCACAGTCGTTCGCCGCGCAGGGCTGCGACCCACAGCGCGCCGTCCTGGAACGCGAGCCCGGACGGGGACGCCTCACCGGTGGACCATTGGACCACCGGATCGACGAAGCCCGCCTCGCCCGACCGCCCCTCGACCTCCGGCCATCCGTAGTTGCCGCCGGGTTCGATCAGGTTCACCTCGTCCCAGGTGTTCGCCCCGAATTCGGTGGCCCACAGCCGGCCGGCGTCGTCCCACGCGAGGCCCTGCACGTTGCGGTGCCCGAGCGACCACACGGGTGAACCTGGGGTGGGGTTGTCGGCCGGGATCGACCCGTCGGGGTCGATCCGCAGGATCTTGCCGCCGAGCGAGGACGGGTCCTGGGCGCGTGGCCGGTCGCCGGCTTCACCGGTCGCGACGTACAGCTTGCCGTCGGGGCCGAACGCGATCCGGCCGCCGTCGTGGATCGATCCGGCGGGGATTCCCGTCAGGATCGGGGCCGGCTCGCCGAGGCTGCGACCGTCGAATCGCAGGGCGACCACCCGGTTGTCGTCGTCGGTGGTCAGGTACGCGTAAATCGTCTGGTCCGTCGCGTAGGCCGGTGAGACGGCGAGGCCCAGCAGTCCCGATTCGCCCCGCGCCGCCACACCGGGCACCTCGCCGATCATGGTCGTGTCGCCGTTCGCCTGCAGGTGCCGGATCGCGCCGCTGTCCCGTTCCGCGATCAGTGCCGTCCCGTCCGGCAGGAGCGCGATCCCCCACGGCACGTCGAGGTCGGCGGCGATCGCCGTGGGCTCGGTGCCTGCCGGCGCGACGACCGCGGTGGTCGTCGACGGCTGCGCGGAACTCCCCTCGGACTGGCAGGCCGCCGCGCACGTGACGACCGCCAGCAACGCCGCAGCCGAGAAAAGTCGCCGTCCCATGGGTGTCCTCCCGTCGCGCGACCGCACCCTGTCCATCCTCCCTTAGGTGAGTGGCAAAGTATCCTCGACCACGCATCGCCACTCACGTGAGGAGGTGACGGCGGGTGATCCTTCCGCAGAAGATCGCGCAGGGGGTGGCGGACGGCACCGTCACGGTCGCCTTCCGCCACTGGGCAGCACCACGGGTGCTCGAGGGCTCGGAGTTCCACACCGTCTCGGGGATGATCCGGATCAGCTCGATCACGACCGTCGACCCGGACGGAATCACCGAGGACGACGCCAGCCGCGCCGGGGCCGCCTCCGTCGACGAGGCCCTGGCCGCGCTGCGCGGCACCCCCGGACAGCCGGTGTACCGCATCGGCCTCGAGTGGGTCGGTGAGGATCCCCGCATCGCGCTGAGCAGTGACGACGACCTCACGGACGACACGATTTCGGAGATCGCTCAGCATCTGGAGCGGCTGGATGGGCGGAGCAGTCACGGCCCGTGGACACGCACGATCCTGCAGCTCGTCGCCGACAACCCCGGCCGCCGCGCACCCGATCTCGCCGCGAGCCTCGGCCGCGAGACACAACCGTTCAAGCGGGACGTCCGGAAGCTGAAGAATCTGGGGCTGACGCACAGTCTCGACGTCGGGTACCGGATCTCGCCGCGCGGCGCCGCCTACCTCGCGGCAACCGCACCCGACGACGCCTGACCGGTCATTCGCCGCGCTTACACTGTGCTCCATGGCCACTGCGGGCGATCTGAACCTCGAGCGGTACTTCGAACGGATCGGGTACGACGGCGACCGATCCGCGACGACGGTGACGCTGAACCAGCTTGCCGCACATCATGCCCGGTCGATCCCGTTCGAGAACCTCGACCCGTTCCTCGGCACACCGAACCGGCTCGACCTGCCATCGCTGCAACAGAAATTGGTCGAATCCCGAAGGGGCGGTTACTGCTTCGAGCAGAATCTCCTTCTGCGGGCCGTCCTGGTCGAGCTCGGATTCGACGTGACTCCGCTCGCCGCCCGGGTCCTGTGGGGATCTCCGATCGAAGCGGTCACTCCGCGCTCGCACATGCTGTTGCTCGTCGACGTGGCCGGGGAGCGAAGGCTCATCGACGTCGGGTTCGGCGGGATGACCCTCAACACCACGTTGCGCCTCGAACTGGACACCGTGCAGGACACGCCGCTGGAACCGTTCCGGCTGGTCGACGTCGCGGGCGATTACGCGATGCAAGCACTCGTCGGTGACGAGTGGCGGACCCTCTACCGGTTCGACCTCACCAGGCAGTTCCCCGTCGACTACGAGGCCCCCAACTGGTACCTGTCGACCTGGCCCGGATCGCATTTCGTGACCGGACTCATGGCGGCGCGGGCCACGGAAGACCGCCGCTACGCCCTGGCCGGTACGCGACTGACGGTGCACCACCTCGGTGGGACGTCCGAGCGGCGCGAACTGGCGTCCGTCGATGAACTGCGGGACAGTCTCGAAACCGATTTCCTCATCGACACGAGCGGAATGGCCACACTGGACGCGGCGTTCAGCCGGGTCCGGCACACCTAGTCGGCCGGTAACATGACGGCGTGTGCGAAACAGGTGGCTGCTGAGGTGGCCGAGCAGCCGGCGTCGGGGGAACGGTATTTCCTCGAGTCCCTGGACCGTGGCCTGACCGTTCTCGAATGCTTCGACGAACAGCACCGGGAACGCACACTGAGTGAGGTGGCGCAGGCTGTCGGGATCACCCGGTCCACGGCGCGCCGTATTCTGCTCACCCTGGTGGACAAGGGTTTCCTGCGTCTCGACGGACGCAACTTCTCGCTCACACCCCGGGTGCTGCGGTTCGGCTTCTCCTACCTCGCCGCGCTGCGACTGCCGCAGGTCGCCGACCCGCACATCGAGGCTCTCGCGAAGGAACTGGGCGAGACCATCTCCGTCACCATCCTCGACGGTCCCGACGTGGTGTACGTGGCGCGGGTCCGCTCGCCCCGGATCATCCGCATCTCCATCACCGTGGGCATGCGGTTCCCCGCGTATGCGACGTCCACGGGACGGGTTCTGCTGGCCGGACTTTCGGCCGACGCGCTCGACGACTACCTGAAGACCACCGAATTCCAGTCCTTCACACCCCACACGATCTCCGACGTCGACCAATTGCGTGCCGAGGTCCGGAAGGTCGCCGCGGACGGCTGGTCGATGTCGGAGAACGAGCTCGAGATCGGCATCCGCGGCGCCGCCGTTCCCATCCGGGATCGGACGGGCGCCGTGGTCGCCGCCCTCAACTCCTCGCTGCAGGGCACGCAGTACACGCGGGACGACGTCGCGGCGTCGGTGGTGCCGAAACTCGTCGCGACCGCGGAGCGGATCGGCTCCGACCTGTCCCTCGGCTAGACGCCGAGGGATCAGCTACGTCTCGATCGACCCTGGCTCAGCGCGCGTTCGCGAGCGTTGCGGACGTTGCGGACGTTGCGGAGTCCGACACCGCTGCACCCGAATCGGGCTGCAGTCGCCACGCGATCAGGGCGCTGACGATGCAGCCGCCGGCCAGGTACACGGCCACGAGGTGCCAGGACCCGCCGCTGGCGGTGACCAGCGCTGCCGCGATGAACGGGGTGAAGCCGCCGCCGATCGCGCTGGCCACCTGGTATCCGACGCCCGCGCCGCTGTACCGGTACTCGGCCCCGAACATCTCGGTGAACAGCGGCTGCTGCACGCTGACGACCATGTCGTGCGAGATGTTGACGAGGAGCACGGCGAGGATGACGGTGCCAATCATCGACCCGTTCTCGAGGAAGATGAAGAACGGGAACGCGCACACCGCGCCGATCAGTGCGCCGAGGATGTAGACGCGTCGCCGGCCGTGCTTGTCGGACAGCCACGCGAACAGCGGGATGGTGCCGATACCCACGGCACCGACGAGCAGACCGACGTTGAGCATGAAGTTGCGCTCCATCCCCAGTTCCTGGGTGGAGTAGCTCAACGCGAACGTGGTCACGATGTACATGGAGAACAGTTCGGCGAAACGCAGGCCGATGATCTGGAGAAATGCCTTCGGGTGGTTGCGCAGTGCCTCGACGAGGGGAATCCGCTTCTTGTCCTGCGCGGTCTGCTCCTCCTCGACCTTCTCGACCTTCTCGACGAACTCGGGGCTCTCCTGCACTCCGGCGCGGATCCACAGGCCGATACCGACCAGGACGACGCTGGCGACGAACGGAACACGCCATCCCCACTGGCTGAACGCGTCCTCGGTGGTCAGGTTGCTCATGAGCATGACGAATCCGGTCGCGAGGATGAGCCCGACCGAGTAGCCGACCTGCACTCCGCTGCTGTAGAACGCCTTCTTCTTCGGCGGGGCGCTCTCGACGGCCATCAACGCCGCCCCACCCCACTCGCCGCCGACGGCGAAGCCCTGGATGGCGCGCAGCGTGACGAGCAGGACCGGAGCCCACCAGCCGATCGACCCGAACGACGGCAGCAGTCCGATCAGGGCCGTGCTCGTTCCCATGATCAGGACGGTGAGGATCAGCATCCGTTTGCGCCCGATGCGGTCGCCGTAATGGCCGAACACCACACCGCCGAGCGGCCGGAACAGGAATCCGACGCCGAACGTCGCGAACGCGGCGAGCGTTCCGATCGCCGGGCTGACGTTCGGGAAGAACTCCGAGTTGAAGACCAGTGCCGCGACCAACCCGTAGAGCAGGAAGTCGTACCAGTCGATGACCGCGCCGACGAAACTGCTCAGCGCTGCTCTTCGCGCCTGCTTCTCGGCTGCCGGGGTGAAGGCGTGATCGCTCATTCCGATGTCCCGTCTAGGTTGGTACCGGACAGATCCTGTTCGCATACCGAACGCATGTCCGCTGGTTGAATAATGTGACGGTAGCCATAGCGTTTCCGCGTTGTCAAGAAGGCGCAGATGCGTGGTACTGCCGTTTCGTCTATCTCGACCGCGCGAATTTCACCGAATCGGCGGTTCCGGAGCCCCCACGACTCGTACACACTTTTCCGAATCAGCGACGCACATCACACCCGGAGTAGCGCCGAAGGGATTTCTCCATGTCAGGAACCACCGATCCGCAGCTTCAGCACACACTGAAGAAGCGGCACCTCTCGATGATCGCTATCGCGGGGGTGATCGGCGCAGGCCTCTTCGTGGGCTCCGGGGTCGCGATCCGCGAGACGGGCCCCGGCGTACTCGTGGCCTACGCACTCGCGGGCATCGTCGTCATCCTGGTGATGCGCATGCTCGGCGAAATGTCGACCGCCAACCCCGAGACGGGATCGTTCTCGGCGTACGCCGACCGCGCGATCGGCCGATGGGCCGGCTTCAGCATCGGCTGGCTCTACGCGTGGTTCTGGATCATCGTCCTCGGCATCGAGGCGACGGCAGGCGCCGTCATCATGAACCGCTGGATCCCCGACGTCCCGCAGTGGAGTTGGGCACTGATCCTGATGGTGTTGCTCACGCTGACGAACATCGCGTCCGTGAAGTCGTTCGGCGAGTTCGAGTTCTGGTTCGCGTCGATCAAGGTCGCGGCCATCGTGATCTTCCTGGTGCTCGGTGTCCTCGCGATCTGCGGAGCCCTGCCCGGAGTCGAAGCCCCCGGACTCACCAACCTCACCGGTCACGGCGGGTTCTTCCCCAACGGGGCAGGTGCCGTGTTCGCGGCGGTCCTCGTCGTCGTGTTCTCCTTCTTCGGCGCCGAGATCGCCACCATCGCCGCCGGTGAATCCGCCAACCCCGTGGCAGCAGTGCGCAACGCGGTGCGTTCTGTCGTGTGGCGCATCCTCATCTTCTACATCGGCTCCATCGCCGTCGTCGTGACGCTGCTCCCCTGGGACGACGCCTCCGTCGCGTTGAGCCCGTACGTCGCCGTCATGGACTCGTTCGGCATTCCGGCGGCCGGCAACATCATGGACGTCGTCGTGCTCACGTCGGTGCTGTCCTGCCTGAACTCCGGCCTGTACACGGCGAGCCGCATGATCTTCTCGCTCTCCCGCCGCGGCGACGCCCCGGCCTCGTTGTCGAAGATCGGCTCGTCGGGTGTTCCGCGCCAGGCCGTGCTCGTCTCGACGGTCGTGGGATTCCTGACCGTGGGCCTCAACTACCTGTACCCGGACACCGTGTTCCTGTTCCTCGTCAACTCCTCGGGCGCGATCGCACTGTTCGTGTGGCTGGCGATCTCGGTGTCGCAGCTGCGCATGCGGCGCAGCCTCGAGGCGGAGGGCAAGGACCTGTCGTTGAAGATGTGGCTGTTCCCGTACCTGACGTGGTGCACCATCGCCGCCATCATCGCGCTCTGCGTCGGCATGCTCGTGCTGCCGGAGACCAGGAGCCAGATGTACGTCTCGATGGGTCTCGCCGTGGTCGTGGTCGGAATCGGGATCTACCGTCAGCGCACGCGCGGGACCATCGACGAGACGCCGGATCCCTCGACCTCCGGCGAAGAGGTCGACGCACTCCGCCCCTGAGCTCGGATCGGCCGGGATGTTCGCATATCGAACAGTAGTGCGCTCTCGGAACTCGGCGTACAGTCCCGCCGAGGAAAGGCCGGACCCACCGGCCCGAGGAAGGACCGAAGCTCATGAAGTGGGCGATTCTGGGTGCGAGCAACGTCGCCGCCACACGCGTACTCCCCGCGTTGCGGGAGTGCGGGCAGACCGCGGCAGTCGTGCTCAGCGGCGACGCGGCGCGCGCGGAGGACTACCGGCAGGCCAATGACATCGAGTCCGCCACCGGCGACCTGCGCGAAGCGGTGGGCGGGGACGTCCAGGCCGCCTACATCTCCTCGACCAACGACAAGCACTTCGACCACGCCATGGCCGCGATCGACGCGGGTCTGCACGTGCTGTGCGAGAAGCCGCTCTCCTTCGACGTCACGCAGGCGCAGAAGATGGTCGACGCGGCCGCGGCCGCGGGGGTGGTCTTCGCGACGAACCATCATCTCCGCACCCATCCCGTTCACCGTGCGGCACGAAAGTTGCTGGCGGAGGGTGTGATCGGCGACATCCTGTCGGCGCGCGTCAGCAACGCCATTCTGCTGCGCCAGGCCCTGCGTGGGTGGCGTCTCGACGGCGTCGGCGGCGGAGTCGTGCTCGACCTCGCGGTGCACGACATCGATACGCTCCGCTTCGTCACCGGGATGGAACCGGCCATCGTGACGGCGGTGGGCGTGTGCCAGGGACTCAGTGCGGGTCCGGCGGACGCCGTGATGACGAGTGGTGTACTCGGCACTTCCACCCTGTTCTCGCTCCACGACGCATATACGGTCCCGGGCGCCGTGACGGGATTCGAGATCCACGGAACGTCCGGCACTCTCGTCGCAGGCGACTGCATGCGCCCCGATCCCACCGGGACGCTGCGGATCGTCGCGGACGGGCAGGACACGAACGTCCCACTCGAGACCGTCGACAACCTGTACGCACCAGGGATCCGGGCGTTCGTCGACGCCGTCCGCGGGAACGGTGAACCGGTGGCGACCGGACACGACGGACTGCGTTCGGTGACCGCCGCACTGGCCGTCCTGCAGTCGATCGACGAGGGCCGGACGGTGCGCCTCTGAGGAGAGGCCGCTACATGATCAGCCCGCTTGGGCGACGCCGCAGCGGCGACTGTTCCTGCACGGGCATCGAATTCGGCGGCACGGGGTAGGGTGCACCGGCGTTGAGCGTCCCCGCGGCCACGTTCGGCCCGCACTGCGCGATCGCCGCCTGCAGGCGTGGCCCGGGGTCGGTCATCACGGGAACGCCGGCGTTCGGTGCCGACGAGAAGTCGAACGCGGACGTCATGTCGCCGACGGCGCCGCGGCGCCACTCGGTGAGATTGGGGACGGGCACACCGAACCGCTTCTCCAGCAACCGGAGCTGCGACGTGTGATCGAACGTGTCGGACGCGACGAGGCCGCCGCGACTGTACGGCGAGACGATCAGCGACGGCACCCGGAAACCGAGACCGATCGGACCCGGATTGTTCTCGCTCTCCGACACCGTGTTCAGCGGAACCGTCAGATATTCACCCGGGGTGCCCGGCGGCGGTGTGGGCGGGGTGACGTGGTCGAAGAAGCCGCCGTTCTCGTCGTAACTGATGATCAGCGCGGTCTTCTCCCAGATCGCCGGGTTCGACGTGAGGATGTCGAGTACCTCGACGATCCCGACCGCGCCCGCGGCCGGGGGCAGCGCCGGATGCTCGCACGTGAAGATGTTGGGCACGATCCAGGACACCGCGGGCAGGGTGCCGTTCGCGACGTCGGCCCGGAAGTCGTTCGGGTACGTCGGATCGAGACCGCGGCGAGCGAGTTCCGAATTCGGGTCGCTGTACTGCGTGAAGCAGCCGAGCATCCCGTCGAGCGCGACACTCGACACGGGGCCGAGGTCCTTGTTGGCGTACACCTTCCAGCTGACGCCGGCCTCCTGCAGGTTCTCCGGATAGGTGCGCCAGGAGTAGACGAACCTGGGGATCACCGTCGGCGTCTCGACCAGCGGCCCACCGGCCAGCCCGTCCGGATCGATCGTTCCCGTCATCCAGTACAGCCGGTTCGGGTCCGTCGGTCCGAGTACCGAGCAGAAGTAGTGATCGCAGATGGTGAAGGCGTCGGCGAGGTCGTAGTGCACCGGGATGTCGGCTCGCGTGTAGTAGCCCATCGTCGCGGGACCGTTGAGCGGCCCCTCGTGCGCGATGTGCACCGGCATCCACCGGTCCATCGCGCCGCCGTTCCACGCGTCGTGCTGCGGACCCCACGAATGGGTGGGGTCGTTGATGCATTCGCCGTCGAGATGTGTGCCCTGCGTGGTGTCGAGCCGGAACGGGTTGAGAAACCCGGTCGGGGTGGGCCCGGCACCCGGCGTCCAGCCGTACTGCTGCCACGCAGGTGACGGGTCGTCGAACCCGCGCACCCCCGACAGGGTGCCGTAATAGTGGTCGAACGAGCGGTTCTCCTGCATGAGGTAGACGAAGTGCTCGATGTCGTTCAGCGACCCACTGCCGCCCGGGTCCTGCGCGTAGGCGCGGTCGATGACCGGGCCCGCCCACGAGCTGAGGAAGGCGGCGCCACCGGCCGCCGCGGCGGAGGCGAGGAACTTGCGTCGTGAGATGTCCGATGCCGGGGTCACGGATCGTGACGGTAGTCGCTGCGGACGCCGCCCGCCCGGCGAATGCGCAGGTTCCTCTACTGCGGGCCGAAAGGCACGTCACCTTCCAGCGTGATGCGGTGCATGACGCGGTGCTGGGTTCCGTAGTCGCGGTTGGCGTAGTGCGCGGTGCTGCGGTTGTCCCACAGCACGAGGTCGCCGAGGCGCCAGCGGTGCCGCACGATGTGCTCGGGTTTGGTCAGGTGTGCGTAGAGGAAGTCGAGGATTCCCCGGCTCTCCGCCTCGGACACTCCGGCGATGTGGGACGTGAAGCCCGGGTTCACGAAGATGCCCTTGCGTCCCGTCTCCGGATGTACCCGCACGACGGGATGCTCGACGGGCACGAGCGCGGTGACTTCCTCACCGTCCCAGACGTTTCCCTTGCCGCCCCGCATCTGCGCGAGGTAGTACCCGAACTCGCGGTTGCCGTCGTGCACCGCGGTCAGCTGATCGATCATCTGCCGGACCGGCAGCGACAGCGACTCGTACGCGAGTTGGCTGTCGGCCCAGTTGGTGTCGCCGCCGTGCGGTGGGAGGACGACGGGACGCAGGATCGACCCCAGCGGCGGTCGCTTCATGAACGTCACGTCGGTGTGCCACACGTCGGCGAAACCGTTGTCCTGGCTGTCGAGCGCGTACACCTCCTGCGCGACGTCGCCGCTGTCGTGGACGGGGTGCCCCGCGGTCAGCCGGCCGAGCCGGCGACCGAACTCGATGTGGCTCGTGTCGTCGAGTGACTGACCGCGCAGGACCAGCACCTTGTGTTCGGTCAACGCCGAACGGATCGCGGCGACCTCGTCGTCGGTGGCGGACGCGATGTCCAGGCCGATGATCTCGGCCCCGAAGTGGGGGCCGAACTTGTCGAGCGTCAGCGACGCTGTTCTGGTTTCGAATGCAGTACTCATGGTGTCTTTCCGCGAAGGTGATGGTGCCTGGGTACGGGCGCACCGGCCCGGACCTGCGAACGCGGAGAATGCGTGAGGAATGACCGGATGCCGGAGGCTACCGAGGAGTGGACAGCACGCGGTACGCGCGCCGGACCATCAGCAACAACAGATGTTGGCGCACGTACGGCACAGGTCGACGGTGAGGCGTCGCACCAGGTGAGTCGTATGCACGAAGCAATTCCTACCGGATGGGAGGGAAATGAGCAAGCTCGGGGCAATCGGCGGCGATCAGCTCCAGCGCGCCTGACCACCGTCGAGCGGGATGGTGGCACCCGACAGGTAACCGGCGTCGGGGCCGACGAGGAAGACGACGGCACGTCCGATGTCCTGCTCGCAGTCACCGATCCGGCCGAGCGGGATCGACTTCACGAACTCGGCGGCCTCCTCGGGGTTGTTCTCCGTCCACCATTTCAGTCCCGGGGACAGTGCATGCGGCGCAATCGCGTTGACGCGGATTCCGTCGGGTCCCCATTCGCTGGCCGCGGTCCGGGTGAGCGAGCGCATCGCCTCCTTGGTGGCCGCGTAGAGGCCGTAACCGCTGGTGTCCCACCGCACCGCCGAGGAGCTGACGAGGTTGATGATCGAGCCGCCGCCGCGCGCCTTCAGGTGCGGGTAGCACAGCTGCATGAGGAACAGGGTGGCCACCGGACCGACGGCCATGGCACGGTCCAATAGTTTCGGAGTGATGTCGAGGAGCGGTCCGAGCGCGCTCGCGTTGGCGTTGTTGACGAGGATGTCGATGCCACCGAATTCGTCCACGACTCGGTCGACCATCGGGCCCAGTTGATCGCGTTTGCTGACGTCGCAGACGATCGGCTCGGCGATGCCGCCGAAGTCGGCGATGGCGGCGCACGTGTCGACGAGTTTCGCCTCTGTTCGCCCGACCACCGCGATCCGGGCGCCTTCCTTGGCCAGCGCGAACGCCATGCCGGCGCCCACGCCCTGACCGGCGCCGGTGATCAGTGCGACCTTGCCGTCCAGTGTCCCCATCACGAGTCTCCTTTGCCGGGTTCCGTGTCGGTTGCCCACCGGTTGGACGTCAGCCGGAAGCTGGGAATGTCGGCCAGCGACATCACCGCCTCGTATGTGCGCTCGTATCCGGTGTGGGCGATCCGCCATCGGCCGTCCGGTCCGCGGACGTAGCGGTCGGAGTAGAACGCCGCCCCGCGCAGCACCGTGTCGTGCTCCGGGATCAGCACGATGTCGGAGAGGTACCAGCGTCCGGTCGCCGTGTCGCCGTCGACGTCGATCTCCGGGTGACCGCAGTGGTGTTCGGTGATGGTCTGCGGCCCCAGATTCGACTTCATGAACTCGACGAGCGCGTCCCGCGACTCGAACGCGAGATGCTCACCGTAGTTCGCCGTTGCGTCGGGGAGGAGCGTGTCGGCGAACTCGTCCCAGCATTTCGTGTCCAGGGCCCGCAGATACGCGTACTTGAGCCTGCTGATCGCGGCGACGGCCTCAAGATCCACGGAATTCACCCTTCGTCCGCCCCCAAAACTGACACCTGTTCTACCACGGATCGTCAGGTGTGGGGGCGGACTCGAGGATTACCGGCCGACGCTGCCCGCGGCGGTCATCGGCTGACGCTGCCCGCGTCGGTCATCGACTGACGCTGCCCGCGTCGACCGGCAGGGCGACGGACGTGATGTACCGCGCCTCGTCCGAAGCCAGGAACAGCGCGGCGTTGGCCACGTCGACCGGCTCGATCCACGGAATCGACAGCATGTTCATCGTCACGGCCGCAGCCGCGAACTCTTCGCGGGTGGGGTGCTCGAGGTCGGGCCGGAACGCCCGCCGCACCATGTCGTTCTGGATCATGTCCGTGTCCACGTTCGTGGGATGCACGCTGTTGACCCGCACCCGGTGCGGCGCGAGCTCCTTGGCCAGCGACCGCATCAGGCCCACCACCCCGTGCTTGGCCGCGGTGTAGTGGGCGACGCCGACGAGCCCGCGCAGCCCGGCGATGGAACTCGTCAGGATCATCGCCCCGCCGCCCCGCTCGATCAGGTGCGGCGCCGCAGCCTTGCACGTCTGCCACACCCCCGTCAGATTGACGTCGAGCATCGTCTGCCACGTCTCGGAGTCGAGCTCCAGCGCGACACCCGAGGACGTGATGCCTGCCGTGGCGCACACGAAGTCCAGCCCGCCCAGTTCGCCGGCCGCCGCGGTGACCGCCTCGGCGAGCGCCGTTCCGTCACGCACGTCCACCTGCGCGGTCACGATCCGGCGGCCGGTGTCCCGGACCAGTTTCGCGGTCTCCTCGAGGTCCTCCGGACTCGCCGGTGGCGTCACCACCGTGCCGACCGGGCCACACAGGTCGACGGCGACGACGTCCGCGCCCTCCTGTGCGAACCGCAACGCCTGCGCCCGGCCGATCCCGCGTGCGGCACCGGTGACCAGGACGACTCTTCCGTTCACTCGACCTGTCATCTCTACACCTTCTGGGTCAGTCCGGCGTCGACCACGAGTTGTGTGCCGGTGATGTATCGCGATTCGTCCGAGGCCAGGAACAGCAGCGCATTGCTGACGTCCCGCGAGTCCAGCCACGGAACGGGCAGCATGTGGTTCGCTGCGAGGACGGGGACGACGTCGTCCCGGGT